>PUKW01000166.1 GCA_003550665.1 Paracoccaceae bacterium
AGCACCTCACTGTGTCGACAGCCACCAGTTTCCAGGCAGCCCGAGACGCGCTCGCAACTACCGACCCTGACTGTATTGTCTGTGACTACCAACTCGGCGACGGCACCGGTGTCGAACTGCTGGCTGAGGTCCGTATTAGCGAGCCGGAACTGCCGTTTATTCTGGTAACTGGACAAGGTAGCGAGGCGGTCGCCAGCGATGCAATCGGTGCACAGGTAACCGACTACGTGAGAAAAATGGATCTCGGCAAGCAGCCCACTGAGTTGGTCCGGCGGATCGAAATAGCTGTCAAAGCGGACCGGAGCCGCCGAGCCTTAGCCCGCGAACGACGGCATAAAGAGGCCCTCCTCGAAGCCATAACTGCTTCATCTACTCGCTCGGAACTCGGTGGAGTCATTTGTGAACAGCTGGTCGATAGTGGATACGCCTGTGCGTCGATCGCTGTTCTTGACGCTGACCGTGGAATTGTTCCTCTGGCGGCGGCTGGTGACACGGATTATCTTGAAGCTGCAATCACCCCGGGAACACGTCCAGCTGACTGTACCGAACCCACCCTCCGTGCAGTCGACGAAACCGAACCAGTAGTCCACTCACTGGCAACCATCGAGGAGACAAATACCAAGTCAGCTGATTGGGAGCAAATTGCCGTCGCCCACGGCTTTGGGTCGGCGGCCGCCGTCCCGATCAGCCACAATGGCGTCTATTTCGGTGCGTTAACAGTCTATAGCCGGATGCCCCAGATCAACGACCGTGAACAGGTGTTACTCAACCAGTACGCTGAGACAATTGGCTATGCCTTCCAGACGGCCGCCTGGAAACAAAGCCTCCTCTCGTCTGCCACTGCGACTGTCGAGTTTACACTCAGCGATGGGTGTCATCCACTCCTCGAGCTTGCGGCAGCACTCCCTGATAAGTCGACACTCCACACAGCAACGGTCATCCCCCGAAGCGACCAGGAAGTGCTCTATGTGACGACCGTCGAGGGGGTTGGGGAAACCACCCTCTTGGAAGTCGTTGAAACGACCGAGACGATCGTCTCGATTGACTACCACCGAACCGACGATGCCATCCAGTGTGGACTCGTTATCAAATCGCCCTCCCCCGAAATACGGCTCGTCGACACCGGGTTCTCACTATCTCACACCGTTATCGATGGCCGGCACGCTCGTATTTCGGCCGTCCTTGGCGGAGACAATACCGTCAACGGGTGTGTCGACGTCCTTTCAGACCTCTATGGTGAGGGAGCGGTGAAAACGCTCTGGACCACCGATGGGTCCACTGCGACACGGACCAAGCCGACCGTCGATCTTACCGACCGCCAGCGGCAGGTACTCGAACTCGCTGTTGAGGCGGGCTACTTCGAGCGACCGCGCCACAACAACACCGGCGAACTCGCCGATGCTCTCGACATTTCCCGGGCGACGTTCACTCAGCACCTGCGAGCCGCCCAACGGAAGTTGTTTGCATCGGGGATCCACAAGTGAACTAAGCCCTGTGCTATTCTCAGCACCGCCTCCGTCCGGCATCTTTGGCTCCACGTCGGCATTTGTTCGGTGTTGAAATAAAGTGTGACCGCCGCGTTTTTAAATTTATAATGAATTGGCTCTGGTGAATCACTAGGCTGCGTCGACTTCGACCGTTAGAACTAGGGAGTTGAAGCGGGAAACGGCGGATGCTCTATGTCCAAAATCTCCCGCTTCACTGAGAAGGTCGTGACGTTGGCTAAAAATGCTGTTGGTGGCCGAGGCGAAGCCGCCGCCCCACAGGGCGGTGGCGGCTTCGCCGACTACGCCATCGTCTCGCTCCACTGTCTACGGATTTACCTGGACAAATCCTACCGCGAGTCGCTCGATTTGTTGAGCGAGATGCCTCAAATACTCCGCGAGATCGGCCTTGAGAAGGCCGATCTCCCTCACCACTCCACGTTAGTAAAGGCATTTGAAAGGATCCAGATCGCCGTTTGGCGAGTGCTGTTGCGACTGTCGTCGCAGCTGCACGAGCCCTCTGGTCGAGCAGCGATGGACGCGACGTTTTTCGACCGTGAAACCGCGAGCAAGCACTACTGTCGGCGGACGAATTACCGCGTCCAGACACTCAAAGTAACAGCCCTCGTCGACACCGCTTCGCAAGCTGTTCTCGACGTTCATTGTACGACGAAGAAACGTCATGACACCCAACTCGGCTGGCAACTCGCCCGCCGCAACGCGGGCGAGTTGCGCAGCCTCGCTGCGGACAAAGGCTACGATTGGAAGCGGTTACGTGAAAAACTGAGAGAAGAGGGCGTCAGACCGTTGATCAAGCATCGTGAGTTCCGCCCCATCGATCACGCGCACAACGCGCGGATCGATACGGCTCTCTACGGCCAGAGAGCCCTGTCTGAGACCGTTTTCTCGGTGATCAAGCGAACACTCGGCTCCGCCGTGCGTGCGCAATCCTGGTATCGAGAGTTCCGTGAAATCGTCCTGATGTGTGTCGTCTATAACATCAAGCGTGCCGTCAACTAGCGAAATCAAGCGTCGTATAGCGATTCACCACAGCCAATGAATTAATGATTTACGGCTCTGTTAAAATCCTCAACGACTGATAGAAATCTACTGCTGAATATAGAGGATTAGTGCAGCACGACGGCTCCGTTTGTTTCATACCGAAATCAGTGAACCATCCGCATACTACACGTGCCCACGTACCTTTTTCCCCTCGGGATTCCTCACTTCGTTCGGAACCACTCGGCGCAAAAATCTACGCTAAAAAGGCCGCCTGCGCGGGCGAAGCCCGCTTCGGCGGGGAACCGCTCGCGTCGCTCGCGGATGCTGGTGATGTGTGTTTGTGTCGCCTGTACTGAGCATTCGACCTCCTGCGTTGAGCGCTTCTCAAGTCGTGCCACATTCGCGCTGTGTATTCAGCACGTCTCCAAGTATATATCAATGATTGAGGAATTCAATAGACCCGAATTGGTCAAACAGGGCTACAACCGGTTACATTACGAGAACGCCATATCCAGTGCGTCTTTGGCCGGCTCAATATCAAATAGCCCGGATCCATAAAACGTGGATAGTGGGAGTTCCCGCCCGTCTTGGTCATGATTCTCGAGCCAGTATTCTGCAAGCCTCACGAAGTCTGCTGACCGAATCAACCGAATAGGTGTCCCT
>PUKW01000262.1 GCA_003550665.1 Paracoccaceae bacterium
AGCGTCGTGGTGAAGAAGAACGTCACCGCGATCATGTGCGCCGGGTTGTAGAGGAAGTTGCCGTAGGTGTAGCCGGTGTTCGACACCCAGTCGACATGCGTCCAGATGCCGTAGGGAAAGGCATGTCCCCAGGCGCCCATGAGCACCGGGCGGATCACCACCAGCGTGACATAGGCGAAGATCGCGACGCCGAAGGCGAAGGGAACATGATAGCCCATGCCCAGCTTTCGGCATATCTCGACCTCGCGCATCATCCAGCTGACGAAGGCGCCGATGGCGCAGATCGTGACGACTTGCCAAAGCCCGCCCTCGGCGAGCGGCGCGGCGGCGAGGCCGTTGGCCACGGCCGGGGGGTCGATCGAGATCAGCCAGGGGTTCCAGGTCCCCTGCAGGACCGCGCCCCACAGGATCAACAGGGTGCCGAGGATCGAAAAGAAGATCGTCGTGACACCGAAAAAGCCGACGTAGAACGGACCGACCCAGAAGTCGAACAGATTGCCGCCGACGAGCGTGCCGCCCGGCACGCGGTATTTTCGTTCGAAGCTGAGCAGTGCCATGCTTCTTTCTCCGCTTGCAGGCCGTCCCGCGCCCGAGGCGCAAGGTCCGTCCGGTCAGGTTGCGCGATGGTCGCGGGCAGCGAACCCGCCCGCGACGAGTGCGTGACCAGCGTTACTCGGAGCTCGCCACCGGACGGTCATACTTCTCCGCCGCGATGGTGAACCAGTTGTAGCTGGGGGTGCTCAGCAGCACGAGATGGATCAGTGCTGCCAGCAGGAAGAGGAAGACCCCCTGCGCCACGAAAACGCGACGCGGATCGAAGATCAGCCAGATCTTGTAGAACTTGCTCATATCGTATCCTTCCTCAGAACCAGGGGCGCCAGATGAACACCGCCAGGTGAGCAACCACGGCAATGGACGTGAACAGCCAGAGCCCGCTCATGTAGACGGAGTGCAGTTCCTGCGCCTGCTCCTCGGTGAGACCTGTGAACGACAGGTCAGTTTTATCAGCCATTGTATCCTCCGGATCGTCAAACTGACGCCGCGAGCCCCGCGGCCGGGTTGACGGGTGGACGGGATGCCCCCCCGCATATCCACCGCGCGACGAGCGCGGCGAACTGGTGCTCCAACCGGATCAGTTGGAGAAAATCAGCGGCGTGATGGTGCGCGCCTCGCAGAAAGCCTGCGCGAGCGGTCCCTGCGCCGGGGCCTGGCCGGTGCGCACGAGCGCGGCGACCCATTTCAGCATCGTGACCGGAAGCGCGAGCATCAGGATCAGCGCGAAATACACACGAAACTCCATGCGCGGCGCGCGGCCTGGCATCGTCTTGTTGACGGTCTGGTCGGTCATGCTCTCTCTCCTTCACTCGAAGCTGATGATGCGCCCGTGCCCGCGCCCGAAAGCGCTTCCACGGTGGCGCGGGCAACCCGCTCATGGCCGGCGTCCAGCGCGGCCTTCTCGGCGGCCTCGCGCAGATTGCGCGCGGCACTGATGCGGGTCAGGATCGGATGGTCCGCCACGATGCGATCGAGCGCCGCGGAGGCGTCGTCGTCCCAGGGCAGGTCGCGGCGCAGCGTCGTCGGCGTGGCCGCCGCGCTGTCCATGTCGGTGCCAAGCGGAAGGATGTGAAACAGCGCGTCGAAAAGCCCGTTGCACACTTCCTGCAAGAGATAGGTCGCGCCGGCATAGCCCATGAAGGGCGTGCCGGTGGCGCGCCGGATCGCGGCGCCCGGAAAGCTCGCCGGGATGAAGGCGGGCTGCGGGCCGTGGCCGCCCTTGAGCTCGGCGAGATACATCTTCTCGTTGATCGAGCCCATCACGATGAGCGGCCGGCGCGCGGCCATCAGCGCGCGCACCTCATCATTGTCGGTCTTGTGCCCGGCCCGGCGGGCCACCGCAAAGGCGCAGGGCAGGCCGAGATCGGCCTCGAGAAAATTGCGCACGCCGCGGGCATAGGTCTCGTTCGCGACGATGGCGAAGCTCGCCGTGGCGAAGAAGTCCTGCGTGACCGAGCGCCACAGATCCCACACCGGCTTGATGGTGCTGTTCTTCTCGCGCTCGATGAAGGGCTCGGGGTCGAGGCCGGTGAGCTCGCCGAGCTTGCGCAGGAACCGCGTCGTCGAGTCGATCCCGATCGGCGCCTGCAGATACGGCTTGCCCAGCGTCTCGCACAGCCCGCGGCCGAATTCGCGATACATGGTGACGTTGACATCGGCATTCACGAGGTTGCGCATCTCGGCGAGATGCGCGCCGAGCGGCATCACCATGTTGATCTCGGCGCCGATCCCCTCGACGAGGCGGCGGATCTCGGCGAGATCGGAGGGCATGTTGAAGCTGCCATACATCGGCCCGATGATGTTGACGCGCGGGGGCGTGCCCTCCTCGCGCTTCTTCTCGGGCGGCATGCGGCCCTTGGTCATGCCGAATTCGGAGAAGATCCAGGTGATCGCCCGGTCGGCGGCCTGCCACTGATCCTCGTCGATGGTGCGCGGCAGGAAGCGTTGCAGGTTGGTCCCCTGCGGCGTCACCCCGCCGCCGATCATCTCGGCGATGGAGCCGGTGACCACGACCGCGGGCAGCGCCGGGTCGAGCTGCTTCCAGGCGCGCTTCATCGCGCCCTCGGTGCCGTCGCGGCCGAGTTCCTCCTCGCCGAGCCCCGTCGTGACGATGGGCAGCTCGTGCGGCGGCAGCGCGTCGGTGTAGTGCAGCACCGAGGTCACCGGCAGGTTCTCGCAGCCCACCGGCCCGTCAATCACCACCTGCAGCCCCTTGACCGCGCAGAACGCATAGACCGCGCCCCAGTAGCCCCCGGCCCTGTCGTGATCCTGCACCAGCATCAGATCATCTCCTGGGCTTTGGCGGCGCGCGCGGCCTTGTCGAGCTTCTTCTGGTTCAACGCGCGGAAATCGGGGCGCAGATTGGGCGCCCCTTCCCAGACACCGGCGGTGTCGCCGGTGCCAACGCCCTCGAAGAACTCGGTCATCCGCTCCATGCGGTCGCGGTTGCCGATCGCGGCGTTGATCACCTCGGCGAGGCTGCCCGCCCCGGCCGGCCCCATCAGCGGGCGCGCCGAGATCAGGTTGGTGAAGTAGAGCGACGGGATCGACAGCTCCTTGCCCTTCTGCACCACCGGCGTGGTGCCGATGGCGAG
>PUKW01000335.1 GCA_003550665.1 Paracoccaceae bacterium
GCTGAGCTGGGCGGCGCTGATCGCGGGGCTGCTGTTTGTCGCGATGATCCCGGCCTTTCTCGGGCTGCTCGTGGTGCTGCCGGTGCTCGGCCATGCGAGCTGGCACATGTATCGCGCCGTGCTCAGGGACTGAACGGCCCTTGCGGCAGGGCGCGACAGGCGCGGGTTGGACAGACGCGGTTACGTGGTTGAGTGAGCGGGCATGGATTGGGACGAAGATCTCGATGCGACGGGCCTGCTGTGCCCGCTGCCGGTCCTGAAGGCGCGTAAGCGGCTCAAGGGCATGGCGCCCGGATCCGTGCTGCGGCTGATCTGCACGGATCCGGCGGCGCATGTCGATGTGCCGCATTTCTGTCGCGAAGCGGGGCACGACTTCATCGAAGCTCGCGCTTGCGGCGACGGCGCGTGCTTTCTCATCCGCCGCGCCGGGTCCTGACCGGCGGTCGATCCGGCAGACTCGAAAGCCCCTGGCGGCTTCGGCGCCGCGACGCCTCCGCGCCCGCTTCGAGCCGCCCTTGCGCCGCCTGGGGCGCCGCAAAGGGAGGGTCCTCAGGGGCGGTGGTGCGGATCGCCGTGACGCGCGGCAGCGTGGGCGGGTCAGCCGTCTGTGCGGCGTACGACGTCGCGCATCGGCACCCTCACGCGGGTGGCGCGCCCCATGATCTCGATGAGCAGCGCGACACGCGACTGCGCGTCGATCTCCTCGATGGTGGAGAGCATCTCCGCGAACGGCCCTGCTGTGATGCGCACCGCGTCGCCGGGCTTGAGATCCTCGGGCGGGCGCAGATAGCCGTGCTCATCGCAGCGCATCATCAGCCCGGTGATCAGCGCCGAGGGCACCGAAGCCGGCCCGTCAGACCCAAAGCGCACCAGCCGCGTGATTCCCGGGGTGCTGTTGACGCGCCGCCAGTCCGGCCGCGCTGGATCGAGCCCCAGAAACAGGTAGCCGGGAAATACCGGCGCCGTAACCTGCCGCAGCCGCCCGCCGCGGCGTTGGGTGCGCATCTGCAGCGGCACGAAGACATCGACCCCGTCGCGCCCCAGCCGGCGGGCCGCGAGATGTTCCTGATTGGGTTTGCTCTGCGCCAGGTACCAGGGCGCATCCGTCACGTCGTCCCGTTGAACGATCAGCATCCGTTACCCGTCTCAATCAAAATGAATTCGTGCTCATACCTGAACGAGTAACCCAGCCGCCGCCGAGCTCCAAGCCTTCGCGGACACACCCGACAAAAATCTGGGGTTTCGGCACTGTGCATCGTTGTGCTAAAGTCTTGCCTGACCATGGTCTCTTCCATGAAAAATAGCGAAATCAGGCAGTTGAGGCAATCTCCCGCGGATCTGGCCGTGCGGAGCCGATTCCAGGTCTTGGCCTCCGGCGCGCCTTGGGCCAATGCGCCGCGCGGCCGTCGCGGGGCGCGCTGCGCCCGCGTGCTGCCGGGGTTGGCAGCGGTGACAGCCCGGCAGGCGCGCCACCCGAAGCGCCCGGGCGCGCCCGCCGCATGAGGCGCGCCTTCATCACCGGCACCGCCGGGTTCATCGGGTTCCACCTGGCTGAGCTGCTGCTGCAGGAGGGCTGGCAGGTCGCGGGCTTTGATGGGATGACGGATTACTACGACGTCGCGCTCAAGCAGCGGCGTCATGCCATCCTGCACCAGCATGCGGCCTTCTCGGCGACCGAGGCGATGCTCGAGGACCGCGACGCGCTCGAACGCGCGGTCACCGACTTCGCGCCCGACGTGATCGTCCATCTCGCGGCGCAGGCGGGGGTGCGCTACAGCCTCGAGAACCCGCGCGCCTATGTCGATGCCAATGTGGTCGGCAGTTTCAACGTCATGGAGATTGCGCGCGCGGCCGGGGTCGCGCATCTGCTCATGGCCTCGACGAGCTCGGTCTACGGCGCCAACGAGGAGATGCCGTTTGTCGAGACCCAGAAGGCGGACACGCCGCTGACGATTTACGCTGCCACCAAGAAGGCCACCGAGGCGATGGGGCATTCCTGGGCGCATATCCACGCGCTGCCGGTCACGATGTTTCGCTTCTTCACCGTCTACGGGCCCTGGGGGCGGCCCGACATGGCGCTGTTCAAGTTCACCAAGGGGATCCTCGAGGGCACGCCCATCGACATCTACAACCATGGCGATATGTGGCGCGATTTCACCTATGTGGACGACCTGGTGCGCGGCATCCGCGGGCTGATCGACGCGGTGCCGGGCCGGCCGGGCACGGCGGTGGCGGGCGACAATCTCAGCCCGGTGGCGCCGTTTCGCATCGTCAATATCGGCAATTCCGACAAGGTGCGGCTCGAAGATTTCATCTTGGCGATCGAGGCCGAGCTCGGCCGCAAGGCGCGGCGCAACTACATGGACATGCAGACCGGCGACGTGCCCGCCACCTGGGCCGATGCGCAGCTTCTGCATAATCTCACCGGGTATCGCCCGCAGACCGATTTTCGCACCGGCGTGGCGCGGTTTGTGCGCTGGTACCGGGAATATCACGATGTCTGAGCCGCAGGATCTGTCGGGACGGCGCATCGCCGTGATCGGGCTGGGCTATGTCGGCCTGCCGCTGGCGGTGAGTTTCGGCACCGTCCGGCCGGTGACGGGGTTCGACATCAAGGCCGAGCGCATCGCCGAGCTGCGCGCCGGCCATGACGCGACGCGCGAGGTGACCCCCGAGGAGGTCGCGCGCGCGACGCATCTGACCGTGACCGATGATCCGGCCGCGCTGCAGGATGCGGGCGTCTACATCGTCACCGTACCCACCCCCATCGACGCCGACAAGCGCCCCGACCTGGCGCCGCTGCTTGCGGCGTCCGAAACCGTGGGCGCGGTGCTCAAGAAGGGCGATGTCGTGATCTATGAGAGCACGGTCTATCCCGGCGCCACGGAGGAAGACTGCGTGCCGGTGCTCGAGCGCGCTTCGGGGCTGCGCTTCAACGTGGATTTCTTCTGCGGTTACTCGCCCGAGCGGATCAACCCGGGCGACAAGGCGCACCGGCTGCCCGATATCTGCAAGGTGACGGCGGGATCGACCCCCGCCATCGCCGATGCCGTGGATGCGCTTTACGGCGAAGTTATCACCGCCGGGACCCACAAGGCGCAAACGATCCGCGTCGCCGAGGCCGCGAAGGTGATCGAGAACAC
>PUKW01000209.1 GCA_003550665.1 Paracoccaceae bacterium
TGGGTTCGGTGCGGCGCATGGCGTCGAAATCAAGCGTCTCGCGATCAGCAGCGCCGCCGCGCGCGCAGGCCAGCGGGATCGCCGCGTCGAACGCCGCCGATATGGCGGGCGCGAAGGGCGCGGCGTCTTCGGCAAACAGCATCCCGGGCGTGAGTTGTTCGGCGATATCGCGCAGCTTCGTGTAATCCGTGGAGGCGAGCGCATAGGCCGGCGAGATCGCCGCCGAGGGCACGCCGACATGCTGCGCCGCAAGCGCCATCAGCGCATGCGATGTCGAATTGCCCGACAGGATCAGCAGCGGGCGCTGCGCCGACAGCCCGCGATCGAGCAGCACCTGACCGATCGCGCGCACCGCGCGCACCGCCTCGGCATAGCTGACCGTCGCCCAGCCATCTCCGGCGCGTTCGGCCATCCAGATCCGGTCGGGCGCCGTCGCGGCCCAGTGCAGGAGTCGCTCATTGAGGCGGGCGGGATAGTCGCCGAGCGGCTCGGCCTGCCAGACCAGCATCGTGCCGTCGTCGCGCGTTTCCATCTCGACGACGGGATCCCAAAGCGAAACCTCGCGCGGCTGCGTCATGTCGGTCCTCCCCCGGCTTGGCGCGCAACTTGACTCGAATCGCGGTTTTTGTCTACTGGGAAACAAGACACTTGGAAACATACCGCCCGATCGGCGCGGCAAGGCGGGGAAGCGGGATGAGCGCGACGGACGGATTGATCAGCTTCGAGATGCGCGGCGCCGTGGCGCTCGTGGGCCTCGCCCGCCCCGACAAGCGCAACGCGATCAGCGACCGTGTCATCGAGGCGCTCGACGCCGCGATCACCCGCGCGCGCGCCGAGGCCCGCGCGGCGGTGATCTTCGGGCACGGCAAGCATTTCTGCGCCGGGCTCGATCTCGGCGAGCATGTCGAGAAGGACGCAATGCAGGCGGTGCAGGGGTCGCGGCGCTGGCACGAGGTGTTCGCGCGCATCGAGCGCGGCACGATCCCCTGGGTGAGCGCGCTGCACGGCGCGGTCGTGGGCGGCGGGCTCGAGCTCGCCGCGAGTACGCAGATCCGCGTGGCCGACGCGACGGCGTTCTTCGCCCTGCCCGAGGGCCAGCGCGGCATCTTCGTGGGCGGCGGCGGCTCGGTGCGCGCGGCGCGGCTGATGGGCGCGGCGCGGATGGCGGATCTGATGCTCACCGGCCGCGTGGCCAGCGCCGAGGAGGGCGAGCGCTGGGGCCTCGCGCAGTATCTCGTCGCCGAGGGCGCGGCGCTGGAGAAGGCCGTCGAGCTCGCCGCGGCAACGGCCGAGAATGCCCCGATGTCGAATTACGCCGTGCTCAACGCGCTGCCGCGCATCCAGGACATGTCCTCGGAGGACGGGCTGTTCGTCGAGTCGCTGATGTCCACGCTGGCCTCGGGCACGCCGGAGGCGCAGGAGCGGCTGCGCGCCTTTCTCGAGAAGCGCGCCAAGCGGCTCGATATACCCGGCGAGCGCGCGCGATGACCCGGACCCTCGATCCCGAGCGCGACTCCGCACCCCGGGACGAGCGCGATGTCGCCCTCGGCGCGCTGTCGGACTCGCTGGGATTCCTGCTGCGCTTGGCGCAGGTGCAGGTGTTCGATCGCTTCTTCGAGGATCTGGGGCAGATCGGGCTGCGGCCGGGGGAGTTCTCGGTGCTGTGGGTGCTGCATCTCAATCCGGGGGTGCGCCAGGGGCTGCTGGCGCAGCGGCTGCGCGTCAAGCGCGCGCACATGACCAAGATGATCCGCGATTTCGAGGCGCGCGGGCTCGTCGAGCGGCGCACGCCCGAGCATGACCGCCGCGCCGTCGAGCTGTTGCTGACGCCCGAGGGCACGGCCTTCGTGCGCGATCACGCCGAAGCCTTCTTCACCCATGACATCCGCCGCCCCTCGACGCTCACCGAAGCGGAGCGCGCGCAGCTTTTCACGCTGCTGCAGAAATATGTCGGGCTCGGCCCGCGGGAGGGACGATGAATATCGACGAGCTCATCGCGATCGATTTTCACACCCATGCCGAGGAGCCCTGCTGCGGCCCGCGCGACGACGGCTACGACGAGTTCCAGGCCGCGCTGGCGCGCTATTTCCGCAACCCGGCCGGGAGCGATCACGACCACCTGCCCAGCGTCCAGCAGACCGCCGACTATTTCCGCGAGCGCCGCGTCGGCTGCGTGATCTTTCCGGTCGATTCCGAGCGCGAGACGGGCTTTCGCCGCTACTCCAACGAGGAGGTCGCAAGCATAGCCGCCGAGAACGCCGACATCATGATCCCCTTCGCCTCCATCGACCCGGCCAAGGGGCGCGCCGGGGCGCGCGAGGCGCGGCGGCTGGTGCGCGCGTTCGGCGTGCGCGGCTTCAAGTTCCATCCCACGATGCAGGGCTTCTACCCCAATGACCGCGCGGCCTATGTGCTCTACGAGGCGATGGCCGAGGAGGGCGCAATCGCGCTGTTTCACACCGGCCAGACCGGCGTCGGCGCGGGGATGCGCGGCGGCATGGGGATGCGGCAAAAGTTCTCCAACCCGATTTATCTCGACGATGTCGCGGTGGATTTTCCCGACATGCCGATCGTGATGGCGCACCCCTCCTTTCCCTGGACGGAGGAGGGGCTGTCGGTGGCCACGCACAAGCCCAATGTCTACATCGACATGTCCGGCTGGTCGCCGAAATACTTCCCGCCGATCTTCGTGCACTACGCCAACACGCTGCTCAAGAAGAAGATGCTCTTCGGCTCCGACTGGCCGGCGATCACGCCGGACCGCTGGCTGCGCGATTTCGAGAGCATCGAGATGCGCGACGAGGTGCGCCCGCTGATCCTCAAGGAGAATGCGCGCCGCCTGCTCAAGCTCTAGACGAATGGGCCGGGCGGCGCAATTACGACACGGACGACGCCGAGGACCACGTCGCCTGTTTGCCAGAACCCATCGAGAAGCGGTCCGTGGTCGTCCCGCCCGCGATCGCGTTTCAGGGGCTCGGGCTGTGCCGGCCGGGGCTGTTCTGAACGCCCGGAGCGGTTGACCTGATCGCACGGCGCCCGCCGGCTCGGGCGCGGCATCGCGCCAAAGCGATCAGGCCACCGCGGCGTCCCAGCGCGGCGCAGCGTCGATGCCGGCGGCCGCTTCGAAGGCGGCGATCATGTCGTCGAGCGCGGTGCCGTCGGGGTCCTTCAACGCCGCAAGACGGGCCTGCAGCACGGCATCGGCGAAATCGGTCGATGCGTAATCGCCGGTGAGGCCGGGCTCGATGAGGCGCGCATCGATCAGATCCCAGTTGCGCAGACCCCGCTTGAGGGTCGCGCCGTAGCCGCGAACGAGCCGGGCGCATTCGGCGATCTCGATGGCTGCCTTCGGATCGCGCTCGAGCGCGCGGGCGATCCGGTCGAGCCACTGCGCGACCCACGCCATCTCCTGCGCGTGGCGCAGGCTGCGCGGGCGCCAGCGCCGCAGCGCGCCGAGGGCGCGCAGGCGGATGAAGCCGGAAAAGCGGGTCGTGCGCAGCTTCATCGGGATCGATTTGCCCTGCCAGCCGCGGCGCTCGCACAGCTGCATGAACCAGCCGCCGAGCCGCGGCGGGAACATGCCGAAGATCTCCTCGGGGCCGGGCTTGAGGTATTCGGTCACGTCGACGAGGTCGCCGGGCCGCGCGCGGGCCTCGCCGCGCACCTTGTCGAGCCGCGACTCGCGCAGCTTGAGCTGGGCGACGCGGAAGGTGTCCTCGTAGCTCATCCGGATCGCGAGATGCCGTGCCACGGCGGCAAGCACGGCCGCGTCCGCCGCCGGATGCGCCGCGAGGGCGCGCAGATGCGCCAGGTATGTTTCGGCGTAGCCCGCGTCCTGGTAATCGGTCAGCCGCCGCACCCCCTCCGCGGCAAGCTCGCCCGCTTCAGGGGGCAGAAACCCGGTCGCGGCCGGGTCGGCCGCCCGGTCCGCCGGGGCGGCCTCCCGCGCCGCGACGGGCGGGGCGGCGGCGTCCGGCGCGCCGAAATGCGCGAGCCCGGCTTCGAAGCCGCGCAGATTGACCTCGACCGCGCGCGCCCCGGACCGGATCGCCGCGCGGCAGCTCTCGGCCCCGATCGGGAGCACCCCGGCCCCCACGATCGCGCCCATGAGCACCGCGTTGAGATGACAGCCCTGCGCGGCGGCGAGCGCGCCCAGATCGTCCAGCACAGCCCGGCGCGCGAAGCCGCGGCACTGCGCGATCAGCGCCGCGTCCTCGAGACGGCCATCGGCCATCGCGCTCTTTTCGTCGACGGTGAAGACCCGGTGCGTGGCGCCGATCAGGCAGGTGCGTTCGGGCGTGACATAGCCCGCCTGCACCATCCGCGCGGCCTCGAGCAGCTCGGTGGCCACCAGCACATCGACGCGCCCCGGCGACGGGTTGAGGGCCATCACCGGCTGCGCCGCCCCGTCCCTGCGCGGCAGGAATTCGAGGTAATAGGTCGTCGCGCCGGTGCGCTGGGCGACGCCGGGCACCGAGGTGCGCTGCACCCAGAGCCCCTCGGCGAGCGCCGCCTGCGTGATCCAGCCGGCGAGCACCCCGCCCCCCTCGCCGCCCATCGCGGCGATCAGCAGGCGTGTCGGTTCGTCTCGCAACATGGCCGTCACTCCGCCGCAACCGCGTCGGGCCGCGCCGCCGGCCTGCCGCCGAACAGCCGGATCAGCGCGTCGGACACCGACCGGCGCAGGCGGTCCCAGCGGCCCGGATTCTGAATGATGTCGATCTGCGCGAAGGACGGGCAGAGCTGGGCGGCATGGCTGACCTCGCCGCACAGACCGCAACCGACGCAGTCATTGTTGACATGCGCGACCGGGTCGGTGCGCAGCGGGTCCGGGTTGGGCTTGATCGTCAGCGACGGACACCCCGACAGCCGGATGCAGGAATGATCCCCGGTGCAGGTTTCCTCATCCACCCAGAAGCGGGTGCGCACCGCCCGCTCGCCCGACGCCACCGCCTTCGCCATCGCGGGGCGCACCCGGCGCTGGCGGGCGAGCTGGCATTCGCCGTCCGCGAGGATGACCTTCAGGCCGCTTTCCTCGGTTGTCTGCGCCTCCCTGAGCGTGTCGAACACCTTCGAGACGCGGTAGTTGTCCACCCGGCGGACCCATTTCACGCCCATGTCGCGCAGCGTCGCCTCCATGTCGAGCCCCTTGCCCCGGCCGGACTTGCCGGGCCGGCTCGAGGGCAGGTCCTGCACGCCGGTGGCGGAGGAATAGCCGTTGTTCATCACCACGAGGATGCCGTCATCCTGGTTGAACACCGAGCTCGCGACCCCGGTGAGCAGCCCGTTATGCCAGAATCCGCCGTCGCCCATCACGCTGATCGGCCGCCTTGCCTGCGTGCCCGACACCGCCGCGCTGGAGGCCAGCGACATGCCGTAGCCGAGGATCGAGTTGCCCTGGCTGAAGGGCGGGAAGGTCGCAAGCGCATGGCAGCCGATATCGGCCGAGACATGCACCGGCCCCATCTCTTCGCGCATCAGCTTCATCGCCGAGAACACCGGCCGCTCCGGGCAGCCGGTGCAGAAGGTCGGCGGGCGCGGCGGCAGCGGCTGTCCGACCTCCTGCGCGGCGTCGCGGTGGGCGTCGAGCGCCGCGAGCCAGTCGTCGAGCCCGGACGGATCCTGCCCGTAGAGGCGAAGGAACGCCGCGAGCCCCCGGCCCAGCACCCGCCCCGTGTATTCACCCGCCGCCGGCAGGAGATCCTTGCCATGCAGCTTCGTCCGCAGATCGGCCTTGCGCAGGATCTGGCCCACGGCCTGCTCGATGTATTCGGGCGCGCCCTCCTCGACGACGAGCACCGCCTTCTTGCCGCGCGCGAACGCCTCGATCTGCGACGGCACCAGCGGATGCGTCACGTTGAGCACCAGCGTGGGCACCGAGAGATCGCCGTAAACATCCGACAGCCCCGCATCCGCGAGCCGCGCATTGAGCCCGTTGAACAGCCCGCCCTGGGTGATGATGCCGATCTCGCCGCCCTCGGGGCCCATCCGTTCGTTGAGCCCGTGACGGAGGATGAAATCCTGAGCGGCGGGAAGCCGGCGCTCGATCTTGTCCACCTCCTGGCGGAAGGTCGCGGGCGGGTGGCTGAGGCGGTCGTAATCGAAGCGGGCGGGCTCGGCGATCCGGTGGCTGGCGGAGTGCGCGGCGGCGACATTGTCCCTGGCCTCGAAGCTGCCGAAGACATGGCAGGCGCGGATGCGCAGCTCCATCATCACCGGCGTGGCGCTGGCCTCGGAGAGCTCGAAGCTCTTTTCGACCATGCCGACGATGTTGGGCAGGTTGGGGCGCGGATCCACCAGCCAGATCGAGGATTTGAGCGCATAGGCATGGGTGCGCTCCTGGATCACGCTCGCGCCCTCGCCGTAATCCTCGCCGACCACGATGAGTGCACCGCCCGTCACCCCCGCCGAGGCGAGATTGGACAGCGCATCGGCCGCGACATTGGTGCCGACGATGGATTTCCACGTCACACAGCCGCGCAGCGGATAATTGATCGAGGCGGCGAGCATCGCGGCGGCAGCGGCCTCGTTGGTGCAGGTCTCGAGGTGAATGCCGAGATCGGAGAGGATGTCCTCCGATTGCAGCAGCACATCGAGCAGGTGGCTGACCGGCGCGCCCTGGTAGCCACCGACATAGGACACCCCCGACTGCAACAGCCCCTTCGTCACCGCGAGGATCCCCTCGCCGTGGAAGGTCTGCCCGGCGCCGAGCGTCAGGCTCTCGATCTCCTCGTGAAACGAAACTTCCATCGGCGTGCCTCCCGCGCGCCGGCGGCGTCGGGGTCCGGCGCTTGACCCTTCTTTAGGGTGTAAGTCAAACTAACCGCTCATCCAAGGGGGCGCTTCACGCCCGGGATTGCGCAACCCGGGCCGCGCCAGCGCTCCCCCGCAGGACAGGAGCAGTACATGTCCAGCCCCGAGGGCGCCGAACTCAGGGACGCCGCCGCCGCGCCCGATCTCGATCTTCCGATGCTGCCGGGATTTCTCGGCTACCAGATCCGGCGCACGCAGAGCTGGGTGTTCGCCGCGTTCATGGCCGAGCTCGGTGATGCCGATCTCACGCCCGGCGCGTGCGGGATGCTCACGCTGATCCGGGCGAATCCGGGCATCACGCAAAATCAGCTCGGCCGCGTCTTCGGGATCGACAAGTCGACGCTGACGCCGGTGCTCAACCGGCTCGAGGCGCGCGGGCTGATCCTGCGCGAGCCGCGCGCCGATGACCGGCGCTTCAACGCGCTGCGCATCGCCCCCGAGGCGCAGGAGCGCGTCGGCCGCTTCCTTGCGCGCGTCGCGCGTTTCGAGGCGCGCATGACCGCCCGGCTCGGCGAGGAGAAGGCCGCGCAGCTGATCGCGCTGTTGTGCGAGTTGCGCGGCGAGCCCTGCATCGCCGCGCCGCAGCCGGCGCAGGCGCCGTCGTGACCCCGCGCGCGCCCGGCGAGGCGGCGACGCGCGGCGTTACCGGAACCGTTCGATCACCTCGGCGGGAATCGGGCGGCTCTTGATGCGGTCGGGATCGTCGGGGTGACGGCCGACCCAGACGCGGGTTTCCCACGCCTCGATGGCGAGTTCGGCGCCCTTGTAGACGCGATGCTCGACATCGAAGCTCGACCGCTTCCACGCGGCGACCCGGCTCTCGACACGGATGCGTTCGCCCCAGCGCGAGGGTATTGAAAACCGCGCGCGCGTGTCCACCATCGGGATGCCGACGATGTCGTAGGCCTTGAGCATCTCCCACTTCGCCAGCCCCGCCGCGGCGAAGAGCCCGGCCGTGCAGTTGTCGAAGAACACGAAGTAGCGCGGGTAGTAGACGATCCCCGCGGGGTCGCAGTCGCCCCATTCGATCTCGATCTCGCGCTCGCTGACCAGCCCGCCCGCCATGCCGTGCCTCCGTCGCCGTTTTCCCGCCGCGCCGAAGGGCGCCGGCCGGGTTACACGCGTAATGCCGCCGCAATGTCAAGCCACGGTGCCGCGCGGCCTCAGAGGATCTCGTACATGTCGATCTCGACCCCGCGCGGCCGGCGGCGGCCGACGCCTACCGCCATGGTGCGGTTGAGCCAGTCGAGCTGGGCGATCCCCGTCTCGAAGCGGTAGAGCACGCGAAAGAAGTAGCGCGACGGATCCACATCCTCGCCGCGCGCGAGCGCCGCGATCACCTCTGCCGGGCCGTGGCGCAGCCCCTTGCTCTCGGCGAGGATGTGCCCGCCGCCATCGGCCTCGATGGTATAGCGCGCATGGATGTCGGCGGCGCCATCGGCGCGGACCACCTGCCAGTCGGCCCCGCCCGGCAGGATCGTCCCGTTGAGCCGCGCGCCGCTTACCCGCCCGCCGGTGATGTGGATGACGCGGCGGTCACCGACGGGCGTCGCGCCGAATTGCAGGATCTCGGCGAGCTCGGCATGAACGGTCGCGAAGGGATCGGCGGCGAGGTAGGGATGGCTCATCACATTGTTCCCGGCAGGTAGAGGGCAATCGCGGGGAAGGCGATCACGAGACCGATACGCAGGAAATCGGCCGCCACGAAGGGCAGCACCCCGGCATAGATCTTCTGGATGCCGACATCGCGGGCGAGTGCGGAGATGACGAAGATGTTCATCCCGATCGGCGGCGTGATCAGCGCAAGCTCGACCGTCATCACGACCACCACGCCGAACCAGATCGGGTCGTAGCCAAGCGCAACGGAGACGGGGTAGAGGATCGGCACCATCAGGATGACCATCGCCATCGCGTCGAGCACGCATCCCAGCAGGATCAGGAAGCCGAGGATTACCAGCAGCGTCCCCGTCGGGCCGAGGTCCCAGCCCACGAGGGTGCCCGCGACGTTCTGCGGCACCTGCGTGACGGTGAGGAAATAGCCGAACAGGATCGCGCCGATGAGAATCATGAAGATCCCCGCCGAGATCTGGATCGACTCCACGAGGCATCGAAAGAGCCCGCGCAGATCGAGCTTGCGCCGCACCATCGAGATGATGATCGCGCCCATCGCCCCCATGCCGGCGGCCTCGGACGGGGGGAAGGCGCCGCCATAGATGCCGCCGATGATGAACACGAACAGCAGCGTGATCGCCCAGATGCCGCGCATCGACTCGAAGCGCTCGCGCCAGCTCGCGCGCTCCTGTTGCGGCAGGCCGCCACTCAGGAACCGCACATAGATCCGGATCGTGATCATGTAGAGCGCGATCGCGAGCAGCCCGGGCACGAGGCCGGCGATGAAGAGCTTGCCGATGTCCTGATCGGTGAGCACGCCGTAGAGCGCCAGCACCACCGAGGGCGGGATCAGAATGCCGAGCGTGCCACCCGATGCGATCACCCCGGTGGCCATCGTGTCGGGGTAGCCGAAACGCTTCATCTCCGGCAGCGCGACCTTGGCCATCGTCGCCGCCGTCGCCACCGAGGAGCCGCAGATTGCCGAAAACCCTCCGCAGGCCGCGACCGTCGACATCGCCACCCCGCCGCGTTGGTGGCCCAGCCACGCATTCGCCGCACGGTAGAGTTCCGTGCTCATGCCGGAGGCCGATGCGACGCTTCCCATCAGGATGAACATCGGGATCAGCCCGAGCGCGTAGTCCGTCACCGAGCGGATCGGCGACTGCGCGAGCACACTCAGCGCGGCGTTGGGGGTCGTCATCATCGCGAAGCCGCCGAGTCCGACGATCCCCATCGCCACGCCGATCGGCACCCGCAGGATCAGCAGGACAAAGAGGACGGCGAACCCGCCGATCGCGACGACATCGGGACTCATCCGCCGGACCTCATCGCTCGCCGGTGTTGTCGGGAATGAGCAATACCGCGCGCAGGATCCGGGCGATCAGCACCAGGAAACAGAGCACGACGCCCAGCCACGCGACCGCGTGGAACGGCCAGACCGGTATCCCGAGCTCGAACGTCGTCTGCCCCGAGGCCTGCACGCTCATCACCTGGCGCAGCAGCATCCAGGAGAACAGGCCCATGAACGCCGCGAAGAGGATGTCGCCGAAGAGGTTCATGATCCGCTGCGCGCGTGCCGGCATCACGCTGTAGAGCAGATCCACCGAGATGTGCTCGCGCCGGTAGGCACCCACGGCGATGCCCCAGAAGATCGCCACGCCGAGCAGCAGCCGGCTGACATCGAAGGAGCCGGGAAAGGGCATCGACAGGACGTAGCGCATCACCACCGCGGTGAAGGTGAGCGCGGTGATGATGATGAGAAAGATCGCCGCCGCCGCATCGGTGAAGGCGACCACCCGGCGGATTACCGCGTCGAGATTGCGCATTCCCTGCCGAACCTCCCCGCCGGTGAGGACCGCGGCGCCGACGCCCCGGCCCGCCTGCGCGCGCCGTCAGTAGGCCGCGCCGCGCTCCTCGATCTCGGCCATCAGGTCATCGAGCAGCGCCATCGGATCCTCGACGAGACCACGCTCGGTGACGGCATCGGCCCAGCTATCGGTCAGCGGGGTCGCGGCCTCCTGCCAGAGCGCGACCTCGTCGTCGCTCAGTTCGATGACCTCGTGGCCGTCCATATCCATTATCTCCTCGCGGCCGCTTTCCTCGACCTCGGCCCAGCCGGTGGCGACGCGCTCGGCCCATTCGGTGTTGCAGTGATCGTCGATCACCGCGCGCTGGTCCTCCGAGAGCCCGTCATAGCTGCCCTGGTTCATCACCCAGGCGAAGGTCGTCGCGTAGAGCGGCATGTCGGTGTGATAGCTCACCGCCTCGTCGATGCCGAACAGCAGGATCGAGTTCCAAGGGAAGGTGATCGCATCGGCCACGCCGCGCGACAGCGCGTCGCGCGCCTCGGGCGCCGAGACCTGCGAGTTCTGCCCGCCAAGCTCGCTGATGAAGTTGGCCATGGTGGCGTGGGCGGGGCGCACATTCATCCCGTCGATATCGTCGGGCACGCGGATCGGCGAGCGCGCGTGAAACGTCCCCGGCGCGTGCAGGTGCACGAGGCAGAAATGCACATCGCTCATCTCCTCCTCGGCGTAGGGGCGATACCAGGCATCGAGCGCCGCCGAGCCACCGGTCGCGTTGCTGAACAGGAACGGAAGCTCGCCCGCGCCGATGATCGGGAAGCGGCCGGGCTGATAGCCGGCATTCACGAAGGTGATGTCGGCGATCCCGTCACCCGCCATGTCGTAATGGTCGCCCGCCTGGCCGAGCTGCTGGGCGGGGTAGAAATCGATCGAGATGGTCCCGTCCGAGGCCTCGCTGATCGACTCCGCCCATTCGGTCATCCCGTACTGCTGGATCGGGTGCGTCTCGGGCACCCAGTGCGACAGCCGCAGGGTCACGGGCGCGTCCTGCGCCATGGCCACCCCGGCGGCCGAAACCGCGACGGCGAGCGCCGCGCAGCTGCTTATGAGGGTCGTCTTCGACATCGTTCTCCTCCCAGTGTCGCCACGTTGATCCGCGGCGGGCCGGACGCCGGCATTGCCACGCCCAGGCTGGGCGGTCTCCCATCCGCCGCGCCGGTTCTCGTTGTGCAAGCTGAGCCTACATTTCGGCTGTTTGGGGTGCAAACTGTTTTTAGAGACCGATCATCAGCGCCGCGGGGTCGGCCGGATCGTCCGCCTTGCACGTGGCGCGCGACGGCGCGTTCGTGACTGAGGAGACCCGCGCACGCGGCCATGGCGCTCGACATCCGCGCAAGGCCGCATACCGCGATTGCGCCGGCCACGGGTGGGCGCGATCGCCGTGCCGGTCAGGGTGTCGGGACATGCGACGGCGTCGCCCGGATCGCCAGCTTCGCCCGTCGGGGCGGTGGCGGCACACAACATTGAAGGGATGCCTCCGGCGGCACCATCGAGGATGGGCAGCCTTGCGCTGAGGGTCGGAGTGCGGGTGCGGGTATCGGTTTGCTGGTACCGCCTCCCCGACTTGAACGGGGGACCTCTGGATCCACAATCCAGCGCTCTAACCAACTGAGCTAAGGCGGCCCGGGGCGCGATTTAGCGGGGCGGCGGCGCGATTGCAAGAGGCTTCGGCTTGAACGCGAGGCCCTGCGGGCCTATGAAGCCGGCTGGCAGCGCGTGAGGGCGAGATGGGCATCGACAAGCAAAGCGACATCGGCGCGAACCTGCAGATCGGGCCGACCACGGAGGGCATGGTGCGCATCTATGTCGCCGCCGATAACGGGGTCGAGCTGCCGATGGATTTCGACCCGGACGAGGCCGACGAGATCGCCGAGGAGCTGCGCACCGCCGCCGCCCATGCCCGCGCGGGCAAAAAGGGCGGCGACGGCCCGGTCAAGGGGCCGAAGAAACGCCGCTGAGACGTCCGTGGCGCAGCCCGTGCAGCCGCAGCGCGGCGTGGCGGGCGAAGCGATGCACGAGCGCCTTGCGCCGCGCCGGGGCGAGCCGCGCCTCCGGACCCATGCGCAGGATCTCGGCGCCGTAATCATCGGCGAGGATCAGCCCCGTCTCCTCGGGCAGGATCTCGGCGGGAAACTCCGGCCCGACCGCCCAGAAGAACCGATCGCACCATTCCAGATAGCCCTGCCATTTGCGGTCCGAGGTGAAATCGGCGCGCGAGGACTTGCACTCGATCACCCAGATCTCGCCGCCCCGGCCCAGCGCCATCACGTCGACGCGCAGCCCGGCGCGCGGCGTCATCTCCTCGACGGTGACGAAATCATGCCCCAGGAGATGCCGGCACACACCCCGCGCGAGGCGCGCGCCGGGCGGCGCATCTGCGAGCGGATCGGGCTGCGCGGCGGGATCGTCCATGGTGCGAGGATATGGCGGGCGGGCGCGGCGCGGCAAGGGTTGCCGCCGGGCGCCGGGCGGCCTATCTATGGGACCGGCGGGTTCTGCTCTTCGCGTGAGAGGCCCTTTTCCAGTGGCCGATACCAACTTCCGAGGGAGCTGGCTCTGGCGGGGTCCTGGCCTCGTTATACCGGCGCCCACCTGAACTTTCAGGCTCTCGGGAATTGTAACGCCTCCACGGTCGCTGCGGGCCCGCCACTTGCCGCACACGACGGGTCCAGCTCGTCAGGGCGCGTCGCCCACCCGCTCGGCGCGGAATTCGTCGTCGCTCATCCCGTCGGCGACCATGATGTCGCCATTCGCGGCGACGCGGCCGAACGCGTTGAAGCGGCCGTCCGCCGACTCCGCCGACTCGAGATCATCGCCGTCCCGGCGCAGCACCCCGGTCTCGCCCGGAACGTGGTCCGTGCCGCGGATCACGACGTCGAGCCTGTAATCCGCGCCCGGCTCCTCGGCCTCGGTGATCGTCAGCTCGAAGGTGAAATCGTCGCGCTCGCCCTCATAGACACCCTCGAGCGCAAGCGCCGGGGCGGCGAGCAGGCAAAGGATGGCCGTGATGAAACTGCGCTGCATGATCCGAACTCCCTGCTTGGACCCGCGCAGGGCTGGCAGAGACACGCCGTGCGTGCAAGCCTTGCCTCAGCGGCGCGGCTCCTCGGCGGCGGGGATCGGTTCTGGCGGCGGCGTCAGGCTCTCGCGCAGGCGCGTGCCGCTCTCGCGCAGGCGCTTGCCGCCGGGGTCGTCATGCGGGATCTCGCCCATGCGCATCACCGCGATGCCGAACTGCACCCCGGCGAACAGGAAGCCGTTGAACAGAACCAGCATCACCAGCGCGAGCCAGCCCATGGAGCTGCCGAAGATGAGGCCGCGCAAGCCTGCCACATCCGCGCCGAGAAGCATCGCCACGAAGGCGATCGCGATCGCGAAGCCGATCAGCGAGTGGCGAATATAGAGGCGCACGAGGGCGGGCATGGAGACTCCGTAACTTTCCTCAACGTGGAGATAATGCCTCGCGCCGGCATTGCAAAGACCGCGCGCCGGGGCATTTGCGCGCAGCGCGCGCCGGACTCGCGTTGCATCGGCCCGCCAAACCGATAGAACGGCGCGCGACGGACCAGCGACAGCGAGGAGGACCCCATGCGCGTCTATTACGACCGGGACTGCGACATCAATCTCATCAAGGACCGCAAGGTGGCGATCCTCGGCTATGGCAGCCAGGGCCACGCCCATGCGCTCAACCTGCGCGACTCGGGCTGCAAGAACGTGGTCGTGGCGCTGCGCGAGGGCTCGGCGAGCGCGAAGAAGGCCGAGGCCGAGGGCCTCAA
>PUKW01000127.1 GCA_003550665.1 Paracoccaceae bacterium
GGCGCCGAAGACATCAGCGAACGCCTCTCGGATCAGCGCCTGGGCCTCGACCGCGCCTCGTCCGGGTCCACCTCCGCGCCGGGCCGCGCCCGCGCGGCCCAACCGTAAGCCAGAAAAGCAGGACCGACATGCTCAAGATCGACATCTTCAACCATATCTGGCCGAAGCCCTTCTTCGACGCGCTCATTGACGAGATCGGCACGATGAGCGACATCACCCGACGCTCCGGCGCGGTGCCGATGATGACCGATCTCGACCGCCGCTTCGAGGTCATGGACGAGTTCGGCCCCGATTACCGGCAGATCCTCTCGCTCGCCTCGCCGCCGCTCGAGAAGATCACCGGCCCCGCCAAGGCGCTCGACCTCGCCCGCATCGGCACCGACTCGATGGCCGAGCTCTGCGCCAGATACCCCGAGCGTTTTCCGGCCTTCATCTCGACCGTTCCGATGAACGACCCCGAGGCGATGGTGAGCGAGGCGAGGCGCGCCGTCGAGGAGATGGGCGCGGTCGGGGTGCAGATCTTTACCAACGCGAACGGCAAGCCCATCGACCTGCCCGAGTTCGAGCCCTTCTACGAGTATATGGCGCGGGCGGGCAAGCCGGTCTGGCTGCACCCGGCGCGCGGCCAGGACTTCGCCGACTACAAGAGCGAAGAGCGCTCCGAGTTCGAGATCTGGTGGACCTTCGGCTGGCCCTATGAGACCTCGGCGGCGATGGCGCGGCTGGTGTTCTCGGGCATCTTCGACAAGTATCCGGGGCTCGATGTCATCACCCATCACGCCGGCGGCATGGTCCCCTTCTTCGAGGGGCGCGTCGGTCCCGGCTGGGACCAGATGGGCGCGCGCACGACCGACCGCGACCTCGCCGCGGTGCGCAAGGCGCTCAAGCGTCCGCATCTGGAGTATTTCAAGGAATTCCACGCCGACACGGCGAGCTTCGGCTCGGCCAAGGCGATCGAGCATGCGATGGAGTTCTTCGGCGAGGACCGGGTGCTCTTTGCGTCCGACGCGCCCTTCGACCCGGAGGGCGGCCCCTTCTATATCCGCGAGACGATCCGCATCATCGACGGGCTCGACATCACCGAGGCGCAGCGGCGCAATCTCTACCAGGACAACGCGGTCAAGCTGCTCGGGCTGACGATCTGAGCCGGCGCGACCTGCGGCCGGGGCATCCCGCCCCGGCCCGTGAACACAAGGGACCGGACCGGACATGCGCGACGACAACGAATACGATATCATCATCAATGGCGGCGGCCCGGTCGGGGTCGGCCTGGCGATCGAGCTTGCGCAGCGCGGCCACAGCATCGCCGTGATCGAGCGCTACCCCGAGCCGCAGCCCGTCCCCAAGGGCCAGAACCTGACCCAGCGCACCATGGAGAGCATCCGCCGCTGGGGCTGCGAGGACGCGCTGCGCGCCGCGCGAACGATCCCGGCGGGCAAGGGGATCGGCGGGCTGACCTGCTACGGCACGCTGTTGTCGGACTATCACTATGACTGGCTGCAGCGCGAGCTGGTCCGCCCCTATTATGCCACCGACAACGAGCGCCTGCCGCAATACGCCACCGAGCGCGTGCTGCGCGCCCGCGCCGCCGAGCTGCCGGGTATCCGCACATTCCATGGCTGGGCCGGCGAGAGTTTCGCGCAGGACGACGACGGCGTGAGCGTCACCATGCGCGAGCATCGCGGCGACGCGGTCGCGGAGCTGCGCGGGCGCTTTCTCGTCGGCAGCGACGGCAGCAATTCGATGGTGCGCGAGGTCGCCGGCATCACCGAAACGCGGCGCGATCATGACAAGAAGATGGTGCTGCTGGTGTTTCGCTCAACCGAGCTGCACGCGCTGCTCGAACGCTACCCCGGCAAGGCCTTCTACAATGTCCTGCACCCCGACCTGAAGGGCTACTGGATGTTCTTCGGCCGCGTCGATCTCGGCTCGACATGGTTCTTTCACGCGCCGGTGCCGCTGGACACGACGAAGGACAATTTCGACTTCGCCGGATACCTGCACCGCGCCGTGGGCGCCGAATTCGCCGTCGAGTTCGAGTATGTCGGTTTCTGGGATCTGCGCATCGCGGTGGGCAATGATTACCGCAAGGGTCGCGCCTTCATCGCCGGCGATGCGGCGCACAGCCATCCGCCGTATGGCGGCTACGGCATCAACACCGGCTTCGAGGATGCGCGCAATCTCGGCTGGAAGCTCGCCGCCGCGCTCGAGGGTTGGGCCGGGCCGGGGCTGATCGACAGCTACGACGCCGAGCGCCGGCCGGTTTTCGAGTCGACCGCGCGCGACTTCATCGAGAATTTCATCGAGGAGGACCGCGATTTTCTCGACACCTATCACCCCGAGCGCGACCGCGCCGCCTTCGAGGCCGCCTGGGCCGCGCGCGCCGAGGGAGCGCCCGAGGTCAACAGCTTCGAGCCCAACTATCGCGGCTCACCGATCGTGCCGGGCAGCGATACGGGCCGTCCCTCGGCGCAGGGCGGGCACAGCTTCGAGGCCCGCGCGGGCCATCACCTCGCGCCGCAGCCCCTCTCGGACGGGCGCGCGATGTTCGATGCAATGGGGCCGGGCTTCACGCTGCTCGCGCTCGACGCCGATGAAGATGATGTGCGCGCCTTCGAGGACGCGGCGGCCGCGACGGGAGTGACGCTCACCGTGCTGCGCGACAGCACGACCGACGGGCGCGCGGCGTATGGCGCCCGGCTCATCCTCGTGCGGCCGGACGAATTCGTGGCCTGGGCCGGCGATTCTGCCACGGATGCGAACGCGATCATCCGGACCGCGATCGGCCACTGACCGGTGCGGCCCCGGCGCATCGCGCCGGGGCGCGAACGGCTCAGACGCCGCCCCAGATCTCCTCGGCGGTGCGCACGACCAGTTCGAGCTTGCGGCGCTGATCGTCCTGCGCGACGGCGTTGCCCTCCTCGGTGGAGGCGAAGCCGCATTGCGGGGCGATGCCGAGCTGGTCGAGATCGGCGAATTTTGACGCCTCGTCGAACTTGCGCTTGAGATCGTCGAGGCTCTCCATCTCGCCGGTCTTGGTGGTGATGAAGCCCGGCATCACGCGCTGCTTGCCCTTCGAGAGCTGCCCGAGCGGCTCCAGCCCGCCGGCACGGTCGGTGTCGTACTCCATGAAGAAGATA
>PUKW01000064.1 GCA_003550665.1 Paracoccaceae bacterium
AGGCTCACCCCGGTGATCGGGATCAGCGTGTTCATCACGAGGATCATCAGCCCCGCGATGAAGGCCGCCATCGAGCCCACCGACAGGTCGAGCCCGCCCGCGGTGATCACGAAGGTCATGCCCACCGCGATGATGCCGATGAAGGCCGAGCGCGCCATCACGTTGGTGATGTTGGCCGCGCTGAGGAAATTCGGGTTGATCAGCGTGCCGATGATCACCAGCGCGATGAGCGCGATGATCGGGCCGAGCACGTGCAGGTTGAGCCCCGCCGGGCGCCACGGCTTGCGCGCCTCGCCGGTCTGTTGCGTTGCCGTCACGATGCCACCTCCTCGAAGCGCGCGCCGGTCAGCCCCATGGCGAGCCGCACGATCGCATCCTCGCCCACCTCGTCGCCCTCGAGCTCGCCGGCGATGCGCCCGGCGCGCATCACCACCACGCGGCTGGCGAGGCCGATCACCTCGGCCATCTCCGAGGAGATCACGATCACGCTGCGCCCCGCCTCGGCGAGCCGGTTGATGAAGCCGTACATCTGCTGCTTGGTGCCGATGTCGATGCCGCGGGTGGGCTCGTCGATGATGACGATGTCGGGCTCGGCGAGCATGGTCTTGGCGACGAGAAGCTTCTGCTGGTTACCGCCCGAGAGGTTGCCCACGGCGATGTCGCGGCCCGGTGCGCGGATGTCGAACTCGCGGATCGCGTCGTCGAGGGCGGCATCCTCCGCGCGCCGGTCGATGATCACGTTGGAGAACCGGTCGAGCGCGAGCAGGGTGAGGTTCTCGCGCAGCGACTTCGTCAGCAGGAGGCCATGCGCCTTGCGGTCCTCGGTGAGATACACGAGCCCGGCGCGGCGCGCCTTGCGCACAGAGTCGGGCGCCAGCGCAGCACCCTTCACGCGCACCTCGCCGGTGCGCGCGCGCAGCCCGACCAGCGCCTCCATCAGCTCGGTGCGCCCCGCCCCCACGAGCCCGGCAAAGCCGAGGATCTCGCCGCGGCGCAACTCGAAGCTCGCCTGCTCGACGAGGCCGGGCACCGACACGCCGCGCACCTCGAGCACCGTGGGCGCATCCGTTGCCGCCGGGCGCTTGGGCGGGAACAGGTCGGTGACCTCGCGGCCCACCATCGCCGCGGCCATCGCGTCCTCGTCCATCTCACCGGCGGCGGCGTGGCGCACCACATGGCCGTCGCGCAGCACCGTGACGCGGTCGGCGATGCGCCCGATCTCGTCGAGCTTGTGCGAGGTGTAGAGGATCGCGGTGCCCGCGTCGCGCAGCCGCTCGATCTGCTCGAACAGCACATGCGCCTCGCGGTTGGTGAGCACCGCCGAGGGCTCGTCCATGATCAGCACGCGCGCGTTCTGACCCAGGGCGCGGGCGATCTCGACCATCTGCTTGTCGGGCACCGAGATGTCGGAGACCCGCGCCGTCACCGAAACCTTGCAGTCGAGCCGGTCCAGAAGCGCGCGCGTCTCGGCGCGCATGCGCTTGTGATCGAGCAGCAGGCCGCGCTTGCGCTCGCGGCCGAGGAACACGTTCTGCTCGACGCTGAGCTGCTCGGCGAGGTTGAATTCCTGGTGGATCATCACCACCCCGGCAGCCTCGGCCGCGCGCTGATCGGCGAAGCGCACCGGCGCGCCGTCGAGCAGCACCCGCCCCGCCGTCGGGTCGAGATAGCCGCCGAGGATCTTCATCATCGTCGACTTGCCCGCGCCGTTCTCGCCGATCAGCGCATGCACCTCGCCCGCGCGCAGGTCGAAATCGACATCGAACAGCACCTGCACGGGGCCGAAGCTGCGCGAGACGCCATCGAGGGCGAGGGCGGGCGGCGTGCTCATGCCAGCTTGACCCATGCGCCGTCGCGTTTCGAGGAGCGCAGGCAGGCATCGATGAAGGCCATGCCCGCCATCCCGTCCTGCACACCCGGATAGTGGAGCTCGGGCGGTGGGGCGGTGCCCGCCTGCGCGGCGCGGATCGCCTCGGCAGCCTCGCCGTAGAGATTGGCGAACCCCTCGAGATAGCCCTCCGGGTGACCCGGCGGGATGCGGCTGAAGCGGGCGGCCTCGGGGCCGGTGCCGGGGCCGTTTCGGGTGATGCGGCGCGTGGGCTCGCCGAGCGGGGTGAACCACAGATGGTTGGGCTCCTCCTGGGGCCACTCCAAGCCGCCCATCTCGCCATAAATACGCAGCCGCAACCCGTTTTCGCAGCCCACCGCGACCTGGCTGCACCACAGCGTCCCGCGTGCCCCGCCCGCATAGCGCAGCATCACATGCGCGTTGTCGTCGAGCCGCCGGCCCGGCACAAAGCTGTGCAGATCGGCCGCGAGTGCGTCCACGGACAGCCCCGAGACGAAACCCGCGAGGTTGAAGGCATGGGTCCCGATATCGCCGATCGACCCGCCACCGCCCGACTGCGCCGGATCGGTGCGCCAGCCCGCCTGCTTGAGCCCCTTCTCCTCCATCGGCTCGGCGAGCCAGTCCTGCGCATACTCCACCTGCACGAGCCGCAGTGCACCGAGCTCGCCGCCGGCCACCATCGCGCGGGCGTGGCGGATCATCGGATAGGCGGTGTAGTTGTGCGTCAGGATGAAGAGCGCGTCGGACTGCTCGGCGGCCCTGGCGAGTTTCTTCGCGTCCGCCATCGTGGCGGTAAGCGGCTTGTCACATATCACATGGATGCCGCGCTTGAGGAATTCGCGCGCGGCGGGGTAGTGCATGTGGTTCGGGGTGACGATGGCGACGGCCTCGATGCCGTCCTTGAGCCGCGCCTCGCGGATCGCCATCGCCTTGAAATCGTCATAGACGCGATCCGCGGGCAGCCCCAGCGCCGCGCCCGACTCGCGCGCGCGCTCCGGCGTCGAGGCGAGCGCGCCGGCCCTGAGCTCGAAGCGATCATCGAGCCGCGCGGCGATGCGGTGCACCCCGCCGATGAAGGCGCCGCTGCCGCCGCCGACCATGCCCAGCCTGATGCGATGGCTCATCGCGTCCTCCTCACAGTCCCAGCATCCTGCGGTTGGCGGCGTCGTCGGCGCCGGCGCCGGCGAAATCGTCGAAGGCCTTGTCGGTCACCCGGATGATGTGATCGCGCACGATCCGCGCACCCTCGCGCGCGCCGTCCTCGGGGTGCTTGAGGC
>PUKW01000320.1 GCA_003550665.1 Paracoccaceae bacterium
TCGCGCGGCTCGGCGCATCTCGACGAGCTCGATCTCAACCCGCTGCTGATCACGGTCGATGGCGGCGACAAGCTCGATCTCGACCGCGAGCGCCCGCGTCAGCCCGTTGACGACACGCTCGATGCCGAGATCATCGGCGACGCGGCGCGCTTTTTCGAGGATGGCGAGAAGATGGAGCTCAGCTACGCGGTGCGCAACACGCAGCGCACCATCGGCGCGCGCGCCTCGAGCCATCTGGTGCAGCGCTTCGGGATGCGCAACAAGCTCAAGCCCGATCACCTGACCGTCAAGCTCGCCGGCAGCGCGGGCCAGTCGCTCGGGGCGTTCGCCGCGCCGGGGCTCAAGCTCGAGGTGTTCGGCGACGCCAACGACTATGTCGGCAAGGGGCTGTCGGGTGGGCTTGTCGTGGTGCGCCCGCGCATGTCCTCGCCGCTCATGGCCTCCGAGAACACCATCATCGGCAACACGGTGCTCTACGGCGCCACCGGCGGCTACCTCTTCGCCTCCGGGCGCGCGGGTGAGCGCTTCGCGGTGCGCAATTCGGGCGCGCATGTAGTCATCGAGGGCTGCGGCTCGAATGGCTGCGAATACATGACCGGCGGTGTCGCCGTGATCCTCGGCAGCATCGGCGCGAATTTCGGCGCCGGGATGACGGGGGGCATGGCCTATCTCTATGATCCCGACCGGCTCGCGCCGGAGCTGATGAACATGGAGACGCTGGTGACCTGCCCGGTGACCGTCGAGCACTGGGAGACGGAGCTCAAGGGCCTGATCGAGCGCCACCTCGACGAGACCGACAGCGTCAAGGCCGACGAGATCCTACGCCGCTGGGACGTTGAGCGCGACAACTTCCTGCAGGTCTGCCCCAGGGAGATGCTGCGCCACCTGTCGCATCCGCTCGGCATCGAGCAGGAGGCAATGCCGGCGGAGTGACCGCCCGGGCCGCGCCGCGGCGACGGCCGGCCTCCATGACCCGTCGCGCAAACAGCGTTTGGCGCGCGCGGCTTTCGGGGCCATATTGCGCGCATATCCGCGCTCGAAAGGACACGCCATGAAAGACGAGACCCCGCTCAAGGCGAAGGACGCCCCGGATCTCGGCCGCTTCGACTGGGAGGACCCGCTGCGGCTTTCGGATCAGCTCACCGAGGAGGAGCGCATGATGCGCGATTCCGCGCGCAGCTACGCCGAGGAAAAGCTGCAGCCACGGGTGATCGAAGCCTATGCCGAGGAAAGGACCGACCCGGCCATCTTTCGCGAGATGGGCGAGATGGGCCTGCTCGGCGTGACCATTCCCGAGGAGTATGGCGGGCTCGGCGGCTCCTATACCGCCTACGGGCTCGTCGCGCGCGAGATCGAGCGCGTGGACTCGGGCTACCGCTCGATGATGTCGGTGCAGTCCTCGCTCGTGATGTATCCGATCCATGCCTACGGCACCGAGGAGCAGCGCCGCAAGTACCTGCCCGGCCTCGCCGCAGGCGAGCTCATCGGCTGCTTCGGCCTGACCGAGCCCGATGCCGGCTCCGACCCCGGCGGCATGAAGACCCGCGCCGAAAAGACGGCGAGCGGCTACAAGCTCACCGGCTCCAAGACCTGGATCTCGAATTCGCCCATCGCCGATGTCTTCGTGATCTGGGCCAAGTCCGACGCCCATGATGGCAAGATCCGCGGATTCGTGCTCGACAAGGGGCTCAAGGGGCTCTCAGCGCCCAAGATCGGCGGCAAGCAGTCGCTGCGCGCGAGCATCACGGGCGAGATCGTCATGGACGGCGTCGAGGTCGGCGAGGAGGCGCTCCTGCCCAATGTGCAGGGGCTGAAGGGGCCATTCGGCTGCCTAAACCGCGCGCGCTACGGTATCGCCTGGGGTGTGATGGGCGCGGCCGAGTTCTGCTGGCACGCCGCGCGCCAATACGGCCTCGACCGCACCCAGTTCGGCAAGCCGCTGGCGCAGACCCAACTCTTCCAGAAGAAGCTCGCCGACATGCAGACCGAAATCGCGCTGGGCCTGCAGGGCGCGCTGCGCGTGGGCCGGCTCATGGACGACGCCAATGCCGCGCCGGAGATGATCTCGCTGATCAAGCGCAACAATTGCGGCAAGGCGCTCGACGCCGCACGCCTCGCGCGCGACATGCATGGCGGCAACGGCATTTCCGAGGAGTATCAGGTCATCCGCCACATGGTGAACCTCGAGACGGTCAACACCTATGAGGGCACGCATGACGTCCATGCCCTGATCCTCGGCCGCGCGCAGACGGGCCTGCAAGCGTTCTTCTGATCGTCCCCGGGCCCTTGCACGCACGGGCCCGGCCGCGCTATGCAGGCGCGCACGGAGAGGTGGCCGAGTGGTCGAAGGCGCACGCCTGGAAAGCGTGTAGGCGGGAAACCGTCTCGGGGGTTCGAATCCCCCTCTCTCCGCCATTAGGCTTTGATTTTGTTATACAAATTAGAGCCTTGCGATCCATTCCCCACATACCGCCCCACATGTCGAAGACGCTTGGTTTCCGTTTCGGCGAGGTGGTCGCGCACTTGGCTGCGCCAGGGCATTGCGCATCCAGTGAACCCGACAGCGTTGTTGGGTCGCGTTGAAGACCCGCCGCGCGGCGGCGCGCAGCCCTTTACGATCATCGGCAATGACCAGCTTCACGCCGCGCAGGCCACGATCGGCCAGGGAGCGCAGGAAGCCTGTCCAGAACGTCTCGGCCTCGGAGGGACCTGTTGCGACGCCCAGAACCTCGCGCTTGCCGTCCTCGTTGACCGCGACGGCCACTATCACGGCACGGCTCACAATCCGGCCGCGATCGCGCACCTTCACGTAGGTCGCGTCGAGCCAGAGGTAGGGCCAAGTGCCCTCCAGCGGTCGATTCAGGAACGCGTTCACCCGCGCGTCGATCTCGGCGCACAGCCGACTGACCTGGCTCTTCGAAATCCCGCCTGCGCCCATGGCCTTCACGAGATCGTCCACAGAGCGGGTCGAGACGCCATGGACGTATGCCTCCTGGATCACGAGCTATGCGGGAAACTGGGTGACGGCGTTTGAGAAGGCGGCGTATCGTGGCGGGAGTCCAAGCCTGCCAGAACTTCCAAGAGGAACGATACGCCATGGAGAAGACTACAGACATCA
>PUKW01000318.1 GCA_003550665.1 Paracoccaceae bacterium
CACCCTCTCCGCCAATCTAGATGTCACTTGGATCAAAAAATCAATAATTATCAGGTGCTTATCTTCCGAGGCGATTGCACGAGGCAGAAAAGCCCGGGAAAATTGGGCACATTTTGGGCACAGTTTTGGTACCGCGCGGTCGCCAACGCCAGTGGGCAGACGGCCCCGGACTGACTGCGCTCCAGCGCGAAGAATCGACCGAAGAACGCGGAACCAATCGAGGCGCTTGAGCGGACGCCGATGTTGGGAGGATGCAATGCGATGCGCGTCGAGCGAGCGGCTATCCCCGTCCGTGGCACCTCGGAGATTCGCTCGGCTCAGTTTGTAACCACAGGCGCCTCATGCGATAGGGTCGGCTGCGCTGCCTCGCGCACCAGCACCTCGGCGACATCGGCGCGCGAGACGAGGCCGTTGCGCCACGCCGCCGGCTCGCGCAGGAGCTTCTCCTGCCCGCGCGCCGGGCGGTTGGTCAGGATCGTGGGGCGCAGGATCAGCCAGTTGAGCTCGCTTTCGCGGATCAGCGCCTCCTGGCGGTCCTTGTCGTCATAGGCGTGGCCCAGCAGCAGGCGGTGCGGCACGCGCTCGACGAGGCTCATCGCCTGCCGGCTCTCGCCCGCGCCAAAGCGGGTGACGGCCACGAGGCGGCGCGGGCCGGCCGCCTCCATCGCGGCGATGGTGGCCCGCGTGGCCCCCAAAAAAGGTCGTCACGGGGCGCAGCGTGCGCTGCAGGCTCTTCGGGCACGCCGAGCGCGAAGATCACCGCATCGATGCCGTCGGGCGCGGCGGCGACCGTGTCGCGATCGGTGGCGTCGCCGGGGGCGGGCTCAAAAGCGGGGTCGTCGATGCGGATCGCGTCCGCGCGCCGGCTCAAGCCACGCACCCGGGGCTCGGCCGCGATGCCCGCCTTCACGACGGCCAGCCCGATACCGCCGCTCGCGCCGATGACGGGTAGATGGGCCATGATTACTTCCGCCGCCTGACGTGACGGCAGGTGTTGCGCGGGCGGCATCTGACAAGAGCCTTCGCGCGAACGAGATTCAGCGCTCGCAACCCGTCATGCCCCATCGAGATCCTCGAGGAACTCCGACGAGGGCGAGACGCCCGAAACGAGCAGATGCTCGCGTGCCCGCGTGCAGGCGACATAGAGAAGGTGGCGCTCGGTCGCGTAGATCTCCTCGAGCGCGACTGGGTCGGTGGCCTGTGCAATGCGGCTCTCGAGCGGAATGACATCGTCATCGCAGGCCATCACCGCGACCGCACGGAATTCAAGGCCTTTGGCCAGATGCATGGTCGCAAGCCCGACGCGCCCGGAGACTTCGGCGGCCATACCGGTCAGCTCGTGCGGTGTTTCGCCCGCGAAAGTGATCGCCTCGCGCGCACGCTGATACTGATCGACACTGCGCACGAGCACGCCGATCTCGTGAGGGGCCATCCCTTGCCCGAGCATCCGCTCGATCCACGAGGCCACCCATTCCGCCTCCGCCTGCGGATCGTCGAAGGTGCCGTGTTCCGGGGCCGGTCCATCGAAGACCGACACCACCCCGTCGCGGCTATCCTCCTCCCCGTCCGCCTCGGTGATCACGATGGGCAGGAGCCGGTCAGAGATCCGCCGGATTCGGTGCGAAGTGCGGTAATTCACGCGCAGGCTGCGCGACCGCCCGCGGATCTCGACGCCGGCGGATTTCCACGAATAGGCGGGACGAAAGATGCGCTGGCCGATATCGCCGGCGAAGAACAGCCCGTTGGGCCGATCTCCCGTGAGCACGCCGAGAAAGGTGAGCTCCGGCAGGCTGACATCCTGTGCCTCGTCCACCAGCACGAAATCATATGGACAAGGGGCGCCATCGCGGAAATGGCGCGCGAGGGTGTGGAACATTTGCGCTTCGGTGACCAGATGTCGCGCGGCGAGGTCGGCGCGCGCCGCCTCGAAAATCTGCCACAGCGTGGCGCGCCGCTCGGCCGGCAGGCGGCTGCGCCGACCATGGCGGGCGATCTCGAGATAGCTTTCCGCGTCCTCCAGCCCCCAGCCATCGATGACGAGATGCCATTCATCCTCAAGGAACCGCCGGTCGATGGGATCGGCGGCGGCTTCGGCGGCGGCGATGAGCGCGGTTCGGATTTCGGCCGGGCTGGCGCGCCGCTCGCTGCCGATATGCCGCTCGTAAAGCTCGGCCCCGACGCTGGCGAGATCGCGGATCACGACGCGCCCTGCGAGATCCGCATCCTGCCCCACGAGCCTCGTGAGCTTGGTGCGCAGCGCGCGCGCCAGCGCCTCGCTGAAGGTCGTCAGAAGCACGCGCGCCTGCGGGTTCTCGCGCGCCAGGCGCACGGCACGGTGCAGGGCGACCACGGTCTTGCCGGTCCCGGCCGAGCCGATCAGGCCCATTGAAAGTTGTAGCCGCCCAGCCAGCCGGTCACATCGACCAGTTCGCCCACCACATAAAGCCCCGGAACCGCGCGGGCTGAAAAGCTGCGTGCGTCCAGATCCCGGGTATCGACGCCGCCCGCCGTCACTTCGGCCGTGCGCCACCCTTCGGTACCAGCGGGAACCAGTTGCCAGTCATGAACGCAGCGCGAGAGCTTTTCGAACCCCGCCCGGGTCTGGTCGGCCAATCGCCCTGACAGCCCTGCCCGTGCCACAACGCTACGCGTCAGCGCCTGGGGCAGGTCCAGAACGTTAACCAGATCGCGCCCACCCAAACCTTCTGCCCGCCCCGCTTCGGCCTCAACCGCGAGGTCGCGCCCCGGGCACAGGTCGACATGGATCGCACGGCCCGGGGTCCAATAGCTGGAAATCTGCAGGATCGAAGGGCCGGAAAGCCCGCGATGCGTGAAAAGTAATCCCTCCTCGAACGCGATCTTCTGCCCCTCGGCCCCCACCCGCGCCTGAACCGAGAGCCCGGCCAGCGGGCGGATCGCCTCGAGCTGCGCATCGGTGAAGACCAGTGGCACCAGCGCCGGCCGGGTCGGCACGATCCTCAGGCCAAACGCCTCGGCAACGCGATACCCGAAATCGCTGGCCCCCATCTTGGGGATCGATTTGCCGCCGGTCGCCAGAACGACCGCACGCGCTGCGATCTCCCCGGCGTCGGTTTCGACCCGGAAATCGCCATC
>PUKW01000136.1 GCA_003550665.1 Paracoccaceae bacterium
AGGGAGGCGCGCATGTCAAACATGGATGCGGTGGCGATCACGGCCCGGCTGGTGCAGTTCGACACCATCAACCCGCCGGGCAATGAGCGCCCCTGCCTCGACTGGGTCGCGGGGCTGCTGGAGCCCGCAGGGTTTCGCATCGAATGGCAGGAGCTCGGCCCGGATCGCGCCAACCTGATCGCGACGCTGCCCGCGACGGGGCCGGCTGCGCGCGCGCCGCTGGTGCTGTCGGGGCATGTCGACACCGTGCCGCTGGGGCAGGCCGAGTGGCACGTGCCCACCCATGAGGGGCTGATCCGCGACGGCCGGATCTGGGGGCGCGGCACCAGCGACATGAAGAGCGGCGTCGCCGCCTGCATCCGCGCCGCGCTCGACATGGCCGACATGCCCGCGCGCGCGGCCGATCTGCGGCTGATCCTGAGCGCGGGCGAGGAGACGGGCTGCGACGGGGTGCTGGCACTTGCCGACGACCCCGCGCTCCTGGGCAAAGCGGGTGCGATGATCGTCGCCGAGCCCACCGACAACCGCCCGCTTCTAGGCCACAAGGGTGCGCTGTGGATGCATCTGCATCATCGCGGCGTCACCGCGCATGGCTCGATGCCCGAGCGCGGCGACAATGCGATCTTCAAGGCCTGCGCCACCGTCGCCACGCTGCGCGACTTCGACTTCGCCGTGCCCGCGCATCCGGTGATGGGGCCGCCCACGCTCAATATCGGCACGCTGCAGGCGGGGATGAACACCAATTCGGTGCCCGACCTCGCCACGCTTGGCGTCGATATCCGCACCGTCGAGGGGCAGTCCAACGCCGATGTGCGCGCCGCCATCGGCGCGGCTGTGGGCCCGGAGATCGAGATCGAGACGCTGACCGACATGGCCGCCGTCTTCACGCAAGAGGACGACCCGTGGCTTGCCGAGACGCGCACGCTCTGCGCCGAGATCACCGGGGTGAGCGCGGGGCGCGAGACGGCGATGTATTTCACCGATGCCTCGGTGCTCAAGGCCGCCTTCGGGCACCCGCCGACGCTGATCATGGGGCCGGGGCCGATGGCGATGGCGCATCAGACCGACGAGTATTGCGAGACCGCCCTGATCGAGGACTGCACGCGCGCCTTCGCCGAGGGCGCGCGGCGGTATCTGGCATGAACGCGCTGCCCGCCGATCCCGCCCGGATGTCGGCGCGCGCGGCGCGCGATGCGATCCGGGCCAGCGAGCTGAGCGGCGCCGAGCTCGTCGCCGCCTGCCGTGCGCGCGCCGAGGCGCGGGCGGATCTGCGCGCCTGGAGCGTGCTCGACCCGCAAGCGCAGCTTGACGGCACGGCGGACGGCCCGCTCGCCGGGCTGCCCGTCGGTGTGAAGGACATCATCGCGACGGCGGGGATGACGACGCAATTCGGCTCGCCGATCCATGCGAGCCATGTCCCCGCCGCCGACGCGGCCTGCGTCGCCGCGCTGCGCATGGCCGGCGGGCTGGTGATGGGCAAGACCAAGACCACCGAGTTCGCCGCCTACACCCCCACCGACACGCGCAACCCGCACAACCCCGCCCACACCCCCGGCGGCTCCTCGAGCGGCTCGGCCGCGGCGGTCGCCGATTTCCACGTCCCGCTCGCCATCGGCACGCAGACCGCAGGCTCGGTGATCCGCCCGGCGGCGTATTGCGGGGTGGTGGGCTACAAGCCGAGCTTCGGCCTCATCGACACCGCCGGCACGCTGGCGTTTTCCGCGAGCCTCGACACGCTGGGCGTGTTCGCGCGCGACGTGGCGGATGCGGCGCTGTTTGCCGGGGCAATGGCGGGCTGGGACGCGCTCGGCACCCTCGCCCCGGCCGCGCCGCGCCGGGTGCGGATCGTGCGCGCGCCGCAATGGGAGCGCGCCGAGCCCGAGATGATCGCCGCCGTCGAGGCAGCCGCGGCGTGCTTTGCCGATGCGGGCATCCCCGTCGAGGAGGCCCCGCTGCCGGAGGATTTCGAAGTCCTCGCCGAGCTTCAGGACCGCGTGCAGGTCTTCGAGGGGCGCCGGGCGCTCGCCTGGGAGCGCATGGCGCATCCCGACCTGCTGAGCCCCGGCCTGCGCGGGCATTTCGACCGCATTGCCGCCCTGCCCTTCGATGAATACTGGGCGGCGCGAGCCGCGCAGCGCGACTGGCAGCACCGGGTGGCCCGGATGATCCCGCCCGGCGAGGTCTGGCTGACGGCGAGCGCGCCCGGGGCCGCGCCCGAAGGGCTCGAGGCGACGGGCGATCCGATCTTCTGCCGCGCCTGGACCTTCCTGCACATGCCCTGCGTCGGGCTGCCCGCAGGAACCGGCGCAGCGGGCCTGCCGCTCGGCGTGCAGCTCGTCGCGCCGCAGGGCGATGATGCGCGCGCCCTCGCCGCGGCGGCCTGGCTCGAAGAGCGGATCGGCCAAGGCGGGCGATGACGGGGGCGCGCTGCATCGCCTGCGGCCACAAGCTGAGCCGCTACACCCATACCTGCCCACGCTGCGGCACGCCGCAGCCTCACAAGCGCATCGGCAGCTCCGTCGCGCTCATCGTGCTGATCGTCGGCCTCGTCGCCTATCTGGCCTATGCGCTGCTCGCCTCGGCGTCGTGAGTTTGTATCACCGGCTCTAACCGCGCGACGCCGCCACGGCGCGCAGATCGGCCATCAGCTCGGACAACGCTTCGATGTAGCGGTCATTCGTCAGCCGGCCCTCGGCATCGAACTGATCCGCCGCATGCGCCACCAGAAGCTCCGGCCCCGGCAGCACCCGCGGGCGGAACGGGTTGAGCGCAAGCCGCATCGCGTATTGCGCGCGCGCCCCGCCGCTGCGCCCCGCAGTGGCCGACATGATCGCCACCGGCTTGTCGCGCCAGACCGGCCCCTTGACCCGGCTGATCCAGTCGAGCGCGTTCTTGAGCACGCCGCTGATCGACTGGTTATATTCCGGGGCGGCGATCACCACGGCATCCGCCGCGCGGACCCGGTCCGCGAATTCGGTGACCGGTCCGGGCGGGCCATCCGTCTCGAGATCGCCGTCATAGAGCGGCAGGCGCAGATCGCCGTCGAGATGGCGCGCGGGCTCGAACTGGCGCACCGCCTCGAGCATGAGCTTGCGGTTGAGGGAGCCGGCGCGCAGCGCGCCGCACAGGGTGGTCAGGGTCAGCTCGGTCATGTCGCTTCCATTCGGTTGCCGGGGCGGCAGATAATGCCGACCCGCCCGCCGACAAGCGCCATGTCGGGCAGAAAGGCGATGGTGTCGCGCCATCGCGCCCCGCGCCCGGTGACGCAGTCGCTTGCCCTCGCCGTTCGCCTGACGCAAGGTCGCGGCCGGAACAGGGGGGGCCAGCATGCTTCGGCACGGCGGACGCGTACTCACGGATCAACTGGAACTTCAGGGGGTGCGTCGGGTCTTCTCGGTGCCCGGGGAGAGCTTTCTCGCGGCACTCGACGGGCTGCATGACAGCGGCATCGAGAACGTGGTGTGCCGGCACGAGGGCGGCGCCGCGATGATGGCGGACGCGCATGGCAAGCTGACCGGCACACCCGGCGTGGCCTTCGTCACCCGCGGCCCCGGCGCGAGCAACGCTGCCGCCGGCATCCATATCGCATGCCAGGACTCGACGCCGGTGATTCTCTTCGTCGGCCAGGTCGAGCGCGGCCATCGCGACCGCGAGGCCTTTCAGGAGCTCGACTACCGCGCCGTCTTCGGATCGATGGCGAAATGGGTCGGCGAGATCGACACCGCCGAGCGGCTGCCCGAATATGTCAGCCGGGCCTTTCACATCGCGCAATCGGGGCGGCCGGGGCCGGTCGTGCTGTCGCTGCCGGAGGACATGCTCTCCCAGGAGGTGACCGTGCCGGATCTGCCCGGGCGCGCGCCGCCCGTCGAGATGGTCAGCGATGCGGCGATCGACGCGATCCTCGCGCGGCTCGTGCGCGCGGCGCGGCCGCTGGTCATCGTCGGCGGGTCGATCTGGTCGCGCAACGCAGCACACGACGTCGCGCGCTTTGCCGAGGCGTGGAACCTCCCCGTCGCGGTGAGTTTTCGCCGGCAGGACCGGATGGACAACCGGCATCCGAACTATATCGGCGATCTCGGCGTCGGGATGAATCCCAGCCTTGCCGCGCGGATGAGCGAGGCGGATTGTCTGCTGGTGATCGGCTCGCGGCTCGGCGACGTGCCGACGGGGGGCTATACGCTGCTCGACCCGGCGCGGGCCGACAAGACGCTGATCCATGTGCATCGCGACCCCGACACACTCGGCGAGGTGCACCGCCCCGATCTTTCCATCACCGCCACACCGACCGAGATGGTCGCGCGGCTCGCGCGGCGCTTGCCGCCCTCGCCGCGGGGCTGGTCGGGCTGGACGCGCGCGGCGCGCGCCGATTACGAGGCCTGGACGATTCCGATGCAGACCCCCGGCGACGTCAAGCTCGAGGAGGTCGTGGTCTGGCTGTCGACGACGCTGCCCGACACCGCCATCGTCACCAACGGCGCGGGCAACTACGCCGCCTGGGTGCATCGCTATTTCCGCGCGCGCAGCTATCCCGGCCAGCTCGCGCCGACCTCGGGCAGCATGGGCTACGGCCTTCCCGCCGCCATCGCCGCCAAGCTCGAACACCCCGAGCGCACGGTCGTGTGCTTCGCTGGCGATGGCTGTTTCCAGATGACGCTCAACGAGTTCTCCACCGCGCGCCAGCACGGCGCGGCGGTGATCGTGATCCTGTGCAACAACGGCCATTACGGCACCATCCGGATGCACCAGGAAAAGACCTATCCGGGACGGGTGAGCGGGACCGCGATGTTCAACCCCGACTATGCCGCCTTCGCCGCCGCCTATGGCGGGCATGGCGAACGCGTCACGCGCAGCGATGCCTTCCCGGCCGCGTTCCGGCGCGCCGAGGCGTCGGGGTTGCCCGCGATCATCGAGCTCGCGCTCGATCCCGAGGCGCTCTCGCCCGCCCTCACGATGAGCGCGGCGCGCGGTCCGCGGCGCTGATGCGGCCGCCCGCCGACCTGGCGGGGAGGTTGCGCGCCGCGCGACTCGTGGAAGATGCGGCATGGCACACGCTGCGGGGCGGGCGCAGCAACCGGCTCTGGCGCGTGGGCGCGCGCGTCGTCAAGCTCTACCGGCCGGGGGGGCGCGTGAGCCCGCTCTTTGCGAACGCGCCGCACGCCGAGGCGGCGGTGCTCGATCACCTGGCGGGCACCGGCCTCGCGCCGCGCCTGCGCGGGCGCATCTGGACCCCGGCGGGGGACTGCGTCGTCTATGATTATCAGCCCGGTGCGAGCTGGCGGGCGGGGCCGGCGCCAGTGGGGCGGTTGCTCGCGCGGCTCCACGCACTGCGCGGCCCCGCGCTCGAAGCCGACCCGGGCGGTGCGGCGCGGTTGATCCGGCACACACGCGCGATGCTCGCCGCCTGTGGCGGCGCAGCCGCGCGGCGGCTCGCCGCGCAGGCGCCGCGGCCCGCCGCCCCGCCGCTGCGGCGGCTGGCGCTCGTGCATGGCGACGCGGTGCCAGGCAACGTGATCGTAACGCGCGACGGCCCGGTGCTGATCGACTGGCAGTGCCCGGCGCGGGGCGATCCGTGCACGGACCTCGCGCTGTTCCTGTCGCCGGCGATGCAGCATCTCTATCGCGGCCGCCCGCTCGCCGACGCCGAGCGCGCCGCGTTTCTCGCCGCCTATGGGGCGCCGGCGACGCGGATACGCTATCGGGCGCTGGCGCCGCTCCTGCACTGGCGCATCGCCGCGCATTGCCTGTGGCGCGCGCGCCGCGGCGCGCCGGGTTTCCGCCGCGCCTTCGATCTCGAACGCGCGGCACTTCGGCGCGGCGTCTGATCGCGGCTCAGCCGCCCGCGGCGCCCTGCCATTCGCGCAGCCGGGCGACGTAGCGCGCCAGAGTATCCACCTCGAGATTGACCCGATCGCCAACCGCGGCATCGCCCCAGGTCGTCACGGTCTTCGTATGCGGGATGATGTTGATGCCGAAGGTCGCGCCCTCGACCTCGTTGACCGTCAGCGAGGTACCGTCAAGCGCGACCGACCCCTTGGGCGCGATGAAGCCGGCGAGATGCGCGGGGGCGCGGAAGGTCAAGCGGGTGCTGTCACCCTCGTCGCGCATTGCGACGATCTCGGCCGTGCCGTCGACATGACCCGAAACGATATGACCGCCAAGCTCGTCGCCCACCCGCAGCGCACGCTCGAGGTTGACGCGCGTGCCCGGCTCCCAGCCCGAAAGGCCCGTCAGCGACACGGTTTCCGCCGAAACATCGACCGCGAACCAGCCGCCATCCTCGGGCCCCGTCGCGACCACCGTCAGGCAGACGCCATCGCAGGCGATGGATGCGCCGATGTCGATGCCGGAGACGTCATACCCCGTTGCAATGACGGCGCGCATGTCGCCGCGCTGCTCGATCGCGCGGATCCGGCCGATATCGGTGACGATGCCCGTGAACATGGCTGGCTCCTTTTCGCAATCGCCTAGCCCGCGCAGCGCCGTCGCGCAAGGGCGGCGCGGATGCTGCGTCACCGTGGCATCGGGGCCGCGCTCCACTGATGCGTTAACGATTTGTTTAGTATGTTCTTGGAGTGGCGAAAAAGCGCGTGCTAAATCTCTGGAATCCGGTGATTCGCGCCGGGCTGACAGGCAATGAGGGGGCGGCGCCTCCACGCAGCGCCCCAGCAGCGAGCGAGACGCATGATGGCAGAGCGCCGGCAGGACCCGTGACATGATGCATATGCGCCCCCAGCGGCGGAACGTCCTGTTCCTGCAAGGTCCGCACGGACCGTTCTTTCGCGCTATCGCGCAGATGCTGCGCGCGGCGGGGTGCCGAACCTGGCGCGTCGGCTTCAACCAGGGCGACCAGGCCTTCTGGGCGGACGACGACAGCTATATCCCCCACGACGGCGGGCCGCAGGACTGGCCCGGCCATCTCGCCGGGCTGATCGCCAGGCTCGGTCTGACGGATATCGTCATCTACGGCGATGCGCGGCCGGTGCATGCGCGGGCCGTGGAGATCGCGCGCGCGGCGGGGCTGACGATCCATGTTTTCGAGGAGGGCTACCTGCGCCCCTACTGGATCACCTATGAGCGCGACGGATCGAACGGCAATTCGCGGCTCATGCGGCTGTCGATCGACGACATGCGCGCCGCGCTCGGCGGTGCCGCGGTCGAGCTGCCTGACGCCCCGGCGCGCTGGGGCGACATGCGCCAGCACATCTTCTACGGCGCGCTCTACCACGCGATGGTACTCGCCGGAAACGGACGCTACCGCAACATGCCGCCGCACCGCGCGCTCACCGTCGCGCAGGAGCTGCAGCTCTACCTGCGCCGGCTCGCGCGGATGCCGTTGCACGCCGTCGAGCGGGCGCTCGCCACGCGCCGGGTCCGCCATGGCGGCTTTCCCTACCATCTCGTGCTGTTGCAGCTCGAACACGATGCGAGCTTTCAAAGCTACAGCCCCTACGCCACGATGACCGAGTTTCTCGACGTCTGCGTGGCCGAGTTCGCCGCCGGGGCGCCGGGGCATCATCATCTCGTCTTCAAGGCGCACCCGCTCGAGGATGGGCGCGTGCCGCTGCGCCGCCATATCCGGCGGCTTGCGCGCGCACACGGCGTCGGCGCGCGCGTGCATTTCGTGCGCGGCGGCAAGCTTGCCGGGCTGCTCGATCACGCCTGCAGCGCAGTTACGGTCAATTCGACCTCGGGCCAGCAGGCGCTGCTGCGCGGGCTGCCGCTTAAGGTGTTCGGCGACGCGGTCTATGCCAAGCCCGAATTTGTCTCCGATCAGTCGCTCGCGGCCTTCTTCGCGCGCCCGGATCGCCCGGACGCGCAGGCCTATCGCGTCTACCGGCAGTACCTGCTGGAGACATCGCAGGTTCCGGGCGGGTTCTACTCGGCACGCGGACGGCAGCGGGCGCTGCGCCGGGTCGTGGACATGATGCTCGCCCCGATGGACCCCTATGATGCGCTGCGCGCCGGCCGCTCGGAGCCGCGCGCGCATCTGGCCACGGTGCCCTGAGGCCCCATGAGAGAACGCATCATCAACACAGGAGGCAACCGACGTTCGACCGACATCAGCGGTCCGATCGGGACAATGCACTGGCGTTATTCCAATTTTAACGTTAGTGTGACTTCAAGGTCGCCAAAGAATGCGACCGTCCAGTTGAGGAGCATGAGGCAGTGAATAACATGGCGAAGAGCAGCGCCAGGTTCAGTGCCGTGTTCGTTCTGGCAACGGCGGTCGCAGCCTGCGGCCTTCCACGTGCGGGACCGGACCGGGACGAACTACTGGCGAGCGATTTCGAACAGGGCGGGGACACCCATATCGTCGCTGTAGACCAGCGTGTGAACATGGCGGCCGGGGAGGTCGCGGGAAGCGGCTTCTCCGAGTCCTTCCGCAACGCCCCGACAAAGGGGCCGGACACCATCAATCGCGGCGACGTGCTGGGGTTGGTGATCTACGAGAACGTTACCGAAGGGTTGTTCGCCGGCACCGAGGGTGGCCCCGGCGCGCTTGAGCAGGTTCAGGTGGATGATGACGGATTCATCTTCATCCCCTATGCCGGGCGCATCCGCGCCGCCGATCGCACACCCGAGCAGCTGCGCCAGATCATCACCGAGCAGCTCGACGCGCAGACACCCGATCCGCAGGTCCTCGTCAAGCGGGTCGCCGGCGACGGCGCGACGGTCTCGGTCTCCGGCGATGTCGTCGGACAGGGGGTCTTCCCGATCGAGCGTCCGACGCTGCGGCTGACGGCGATGCTCGCCGAGGCGGGCGGTGCCTCCGTGCCCGCCGAGGCTGCCCAGATCTCGATCACCCGCGACGGTCGGCGCGAGAGCGTCTGGCTGACCGATCTCTACGAGAACCCCAGCTTCGACATCGCGCTGCGCGACCAGGATCGCATCATCGTCGAGGAAGACCGGCGCTCCTTCACGGTGATGGGCGCGACCGGCCGTCAGAACCGCGTGCCGTTCGAGACCCCGACGATCTCCGCGATGGAGGCGCTGTCGCTCGTGGGCGGGCTGAGCACCAATGTCGCCGACCCGACAGGCGTCTTCGTGCTGCGCGAGGAGCCGGCGCATGTCGCCAACGAGGTGCTGCAGCGCGACGACATCACCCAGCCGCGGCGCTTCGTCTACGTGATCGACCTGACCGAGCCGAGCGGCATGTTCAACGCGCGCGATTTCGATATTCGCGACGAAGATACGGTTTACGTGACCGAGGCGCCCTTCGTGAGCTGGCAAAAGCGCATCGGCGCGCTGACCGGCTCGCTTGGAACGGCGTCCCAGGTCCAGAGCGCGATCCCGGATTGACCCATGGCACAGTCAATCGGGATGTCGCTCCACGCCTTCACGGGCGGAGTGATCCGCCCCTCACGTGTCCGCCGCATACTCGAGGCGGCGGGCCACGAAATCCGGTTCGGCTGGCCCGGACCCGGCGGGCGCGTCGCCGTCTGGGGGCGCAGCGCCCCCGCACGGCGGGGTGAGTGGGTCGCCGCGCGCAGCGGCGCCGCGCTGGTGCGCATCGAGGATGCGTTCATCCGATCGGTCAAGCCGGGGTATTTCGGCGATCCGACGATCGGCCTGATGATCGATCCGCAGGGCGGCGTGCATTTCGATGCCACGGGGCCGAGTGCGCTCGAACAGCTGCTCGCCACGCACCCGCTCGACGCGGCCGGGCTCGAGCAGCGCGCCCGCGACGGCATCGCCCGGCTAATCGAGGCGGATCTGTCGAAATACAACGCCCACGATCCGGGCCTCGCGGCGCCGGACCCCGGCTATGTCCTCGTCATCGACCAGGTTCGCGGCGATGCGGGCATCCGCTATGGCGGGGCGGATGAGCGCAGCTTCCGGCAGATGCTCAACGCGGCGCTCGACGAGAACCCCGGCGCGCGGGTCGTGATCAAGACGCACCCCGAAACCGCCGCGGGGCAGCGACTCGGCCATTACGGCCGCGGCAGCGTCGGCGGGCGCGTCTCGCTGCTCGAGGACCCGGTCTCGCCCTGGGCGCTTCTGAAGGGCGCGCGGCGCGTCTACACGGTCTCATCGCAGCTCGGCTTCGAGGCGATCCTGGCCGGGCATCGGCCCCGCGTCTTCGGCCAGCCTTTCTATGCCGGCTGGGGGCTGACCGAGGACGCGCAGCGGATCCCGCGCCGGGGCCGGGCGCTGAGCTGCACGCAGCTCTTTGCCGGGGCGATGCTGCTCGCACCGACCTGGTACGACCCCTGTCGTGACCGGATCTGCGACTTCGAGACCGCGATCGACCACATGGAGGCCGAGGCGCGCGCCTTTCGCGAAGACCGCTTCGGTCATGTGGCGGTCGGCGTTAGGATGTGGAAACGCGGCCCGCTGCAGCGCATCTTCGGCGGCACGCGCAAGCTGCGCTTCGCCGACCGGTCCGCGCAGGCCGTCGAGCACGCGCGCGCCGAGGGGCGCGACATCGCCGTCTGGGCCAGCAAGGAACCGCGCGGGCTCGCGGCCGACGCCGCGCGTGCCGGGGTCCGGCTGCGTCGGGTCGAGGACGGGTTCCTGCGCTCCAAGGGCCTCGGCGCGGAGCTCACCCCGGCGCTGTCGCTCGTCTCTGACGATCTCGGCATCTACTACGACCCGCGCCGTGAAAGCCGGCTCGAACGCCTCATCATCGACCCGGCCCCGCCGGGCGCCGAGGCCCGCGCCGCGCGGCTCATGCAGGCGCTGGTGGAGGCGGGCTTGTCGAAATACAACACCGGCGATGCCGCGTTGCCGCAGCTTCCGGCGGGGCGCCGCATCCTCGTTCCGGGGCAGGTCGAGGACGACGCCTCGCTGCGCACGGGCGGCGGCACGGTGCGGCGCAATCTCGAATTGCTGCGCCGCACCCGTGCCGATAATCCCGACGCGGTCATCCTCTACAAGCCGCATCCGGATGTTGAGGCAGGGCTGCGCGACGGGGACGTGGCGCATGCGGCGGCGCTGGAACATGCGGACATGATCCTCGAACGCATCGATCCCGCCGCACTCCTCACGCAGGTCGATGAGGTCTGGACCATGACCTCGGCGATGGGATTCGAGGCACTGATCCGCGGCCGCGCGGTGACATGCCTCGGCGCGCCCTTCTACGCCGGCTGGGGGCTGACGCGCGATCTCGGCCCGGTGCCGCATCGGCGCCGGGCGGTCCGGCCGAGCCTCGCCAAGCTCGTGCATGCCGCGCTCATCGCCTATCCGCGCTACTTCGACCCGGTGAGCGGGCGGCCCTGCACGCCCGAGGTCGTCGCAGAGCGGCTCGCCGCGGGGGCGGTGCCGGCGGAGGGGCGGCTCAACCGCGGCCTCGCACGCCTGCAAGGGGTCTTCGCAAGCCACGCGCATCTTTGGCGTTGATCGCGACGGCGGGGGCAGTCGCGCCCCCGCCACGGCGATCAGGCCCGGGACCAGCGATGCAGAACATCGCCCCCGATCGGCCTCAATTCGATCAGATCGAAACGCGGCGCCTGCGCGAGCCCCGCGAGCCGAAGCGGGCCGATCGCCGGCCGGCCGTCCGCGCCGAGCGCACATCCCGCGGTAAAGCCGACGAGTTCGTCGACGCAGCCCGCCGAGAGCAGCGCGGCGGCGAAGCGACCGCCCCCCTCGCAGAACACCCGCGTCAGCCCGCAATCGCCGAGAGCTGCGAGCACATCGCGCGGATGCAGCCCGCCCTCCGGCTCCGCCGGCACCGGCAGCAGCCGCGCGCCCCGATCGGCCCAGCGCGCCCCGCGCGCCGCACCGCTGCGGTTCGGGTCATGCACGAGCCAGAGCGGCACGTCACCGGCGCTCGCCGCGAGCCGCCCGTCTTCGGGCAGATCGAGCCCCGCCGACACCACGACGCGGACCGGCTGATGCCCGATCCCGAGCCCGCGCACAGTCAGCATCGGATCATCCTGGCGCGCCGTCCCGCCGCCCACGAGCACCGCATCATGGCGCGCGCGCTCGGCATGCACATGGCGCCGCGCTGCAGGTCCGGTGATCCACTGGCTCTCGCCGTCGGCCGTCGCGATGCGCCCGTCAAAGCTTGTCGCGAGCTTGAGCGTCACCATCGGTCGCCCCTGCGCGATCCGCGTGAGAAAGCCCCGATGGGCCTGCGCGGCCTCCCTGGCGAGCACGCCGCAGCTCAGCGCAATACCGGCACTTCGCAGCATGGCGTGCCCCCGGCCGGCGACCCGAGGATCCGGATCCTCGATCGCGCTGACGACCCGCGTGACCCCCGCCGCGATAAGCGCCTCGGCGCAGGGCGGTGAGCGTCCGTGATGTGCGCAGGGTTCGAGGCCGGCATAGAGCGTGGCACCCTGCGCCGCCGCTCCAGCCTGGCGCAGGGCGACGATCTCGCCATGCGGACGACCGCCCGGCTGCGTCCAGCCCCGGCCGATCAGGCGCCCGGCGCGAACGATCACGCAACCGACGGCCGGGTTGGGCCAGGTCCGACCGAGCCCCCGCGCACCCAGCGCCAGGGCGAGGCGCATGAACCGGGCGTCGTCCTCGGCGGTCACTCCTCGTCCTGTGCCTGCGGCCGAAGCTCGGAAACGAAGCGGTCGAAATCCTCAACCGCCTGGAAGTTCTTGTAAACGCTTGCAAATCGGACATATCCGACGGTGTCGATGCGCGCGAGCGCCTCCATGACGATCTCGCCGATGATGCGCGAGGGGATATCGACATCGCCCATGCTCTCGAGCCGGCGAACCACGCCCGAGAGCATCTGATCGATGCGCTCGGGGTCGGTCGGGCGCTTCTGCATCGCGATGCGGACCGAGCGCTCGAGCTTGTCGCGATCGAAGGGTTCGCGCTTGCCGCTCGACTTGATGACGACAAGGTCGCGCAGCTGCACGCGCTCATAGGTCGTGAAGCGCCCGTTACAGGCCGCGCAGAAGCGCCGCCGGCGAATCGCCACATGCTCCTCGGCCGGGCGCGAGTCCTTGACCTGGGTTTCCAGGTTTCCGCAGAACGGGCAGCGCATGTGCTCTCCCTCGCCATCGGGTCGGCCATTACCACATCCACTATAGGGAAACCTCCAGCGATTGGGTAGGGAAAAAACCAGCCGCAATATCTTGGGGTTGCGACGATTTCAGCCGGCCGTCCGCGTCCCGGCGGGGCGCAGGCGCCGCCATAGACGCGGCGCGGCGGACCGGGTCGCGCGGCCGGGGCTTGCCGTGTGCCGCAATGGCGTGCTCCGATGTCGGCCGATACTCGGGGAGGCGCGAATGAGCGAGGAGGATGGCCGGCATGTTCGGATCACGGGGCGCGTGCAGGTGGTCGCGTTCCGCGCATGGGCCCGGCGGCGCGCGCTTGCGCTCGGCCTGCGCGGCTGGGTGCGCAACGAGCCGGACGGGTCGGTGACGGCGCTCATCGCGGGGCCGAAGGCGGACGTGGCCACGATGCTCAGGGAGTTCGGCGAAGGCCCCGCGGCGGCCTCGGTCGCGGCCGTCGAAAGCGACCCGGCCGACCCTGCCGGGGTTGCGCAAGGCTTCGAAATCACCCGCTGACCCGGCTCAGCGCGCGCTGTCCTCGTCGCGCGTCTCGTCCGCCTCGGATGGATCGAGGAGATCCGCGGTGCCGGGATCGCGGCTCTCGAGGGAAATCGTCTTGCTGGTCTTCGCGCCGAGCTCGCGCAGCTGCTCGACCTGGCGAATGACGTTGCCGGGCCCGCTGTGCAGCCGGTTTACCGCGTCCGAATGGGCCCGCCCGGCCTGTTCGAGCCGCCTGCCCACCTCCTGCAGCGCTTCGACGAAACTCGCGACCTTGTCATAGAGCTTTCCGGCGCGGTCGGCGATCGCCTCGGCGTTGCGGGTCCGCCGCTCCACGGCCCAGACATTCTCGATGGTGCGTAGCGCCATCATCAGCGTCGTCGGCGTCGCGATGGTCACATGCCGGTCGAGCGCGTAGCCCGTCAGGTCCCCCTGCGTGCGCAGCGCTTCCGACAGCGCGCCCTCGATGGGCAGGAACATCAC
>PUKW01000050.1 GCA_003550665.1 Paracoccaceae bacterium
ACCGTGACCTCGAAATCGGCGCCGGCGGTGACCTCGGCGGGGGCGTCGAGGCTCACATCAATATCGCGCGCCGGCGCTTCGAGCGCGAGGACGATATCCTGATCCTCCTCGCGCGTGGCGGTCACGGTGGTCTCGCCGGTCAGCTCGCCCTTGGCGGCCTCGAGGCGATACTCGCCCGGCTCGAGATGCATCGGCATGTAGCCGCCGCCCTCGTTAAGACGCTCCTCGGCGGCCTCGGTCGCGACATCGAGCGCGGTCCAGGTCACGCCCTCCAGCGTCTCGCCCGTCTCGGCGTCCTCGGCGCGCAGCATCAGCGTGGCCAGCGTCTTGGCCATCATGACGTCGATCGGCGCATCCGTCTGCGGGGTCACCTCGAAGTCCGCCGCACCGGCGAAGCTGTCGGCCTCGGCCTCGACGGTGTACTGGCCGGGCATCAGCTCGGTATCGAGTATCCCGCGCCAGTCATCCGCGAAGACCTCCTCGCCTTCGGCGGTGACTATCTGCCAGTTGACCCAGGTGACGACCTCGTCGGGATCGCGGGCATCGAGGGCGCGCAGCTGCACGGGCACGTCGGAAGGCTCGGCCTCGGTAACGGAGGCGAGCGCCTCGGTCAGCTCGGCGCCGGTCTGGGTGATGAAGAGCTCGCCGCCAGTCTGCTCGGGCACGCAGGAGAGCGACTGAACCGCCTCCTCCTCGAGCGCGAAACCCACGACATGCGCGCGCAGGTCGATCCCCTCGGCGGCGAATTCCTCGGCCAGCGCGCAGGGGTCGCCGCCGCAATTCTCCAGCCCGTCGGTCACCAGGATGATATCGGCCGATTCGGCCGTTGCGGGCAGGATGTCACGCGCCATCGCCATCGAATCGGTGAGCGGCGTCATGCCCTGCGGGTTGAGCGCGCGAATCGTCTCGGAAAGCTCCTCGCCGGAATACTGCCCGATGGGCAGCACCGTCTCGATGTCGCCGCAATCGCCGCGGCGGTTGTGGCCATACGCCACCACCCCGATCGACGCCTCCGGGTCGCGGTCGGCGGCGAAGCCGTCGATCACCTCGCGCGCGATCTCGATGCGCGACTTGCCATCCTCGAGCTGCGCCCACATCGACCCCGAGGCATCGAAGACGATGACGCTGGCGTGTTCGGCGAGGCTCGGCGTGGCGAGCCCCAGCGAAAGCGCCGCGGCGGCAAGGGCGGTGTGTCGCGTGGTCGGCATGAAAAAACTCCCCCGTATCGGCGGCGCACCGGGCCCGGGCGCGCAACCTCCCTGCGTGCAATACTTCGGAAAGTATCATCTCATGCGGGTAAAACAATCGTGAAAACAAGAGCATTGCGCGCGCTCAGGCGATCTCGGTGAGCCGGTCTTTCGAGAGTTCGCCGGGCACGATCGTGATCGGCACCGGCAGCATGCCGGAATTGCGCGACAGCTGGGTGACCAGCGGTCCGGGGCCCTTCTTGTCGGTGCCCGCGCCGAGCACGAGTACCCCGATGTCGGAATCCTCCCGGATCTGGTCGAGGATCTCGTCGACGGGCTCGCCCTCGCGGATCACGAGCTCGGGCTCGATGCCGTGGCGGTCGCGCATCCATTTCGCAAAGACGGCGTAATGCGCCTCGATGCGCTCGCGGGCCTCGGCACGCATCAGATCCGCCACCCCGATCCAGTGCTGAAACTCCTCGGGCGGGATCACGGCGAGGACCTGCACGCCGCCGCCGGTATGCGATGCGCGCAGCGTCGCGAAGCGAATCGCATTGAGGCATTCGCGGCTGTCATCGAGCACGACGAGGAACTTGCGCATCATCTCCCCCAGGCGGCAAGAATCGCAGCATGCGCGCGGGCAGGGCCGGCTGGCAAGGGGTCACCGCGCCGCGTCGGAATAGGCCCAGTCCCAGTACAGGCTGCGCGCGCGTCGTGTGACCGGGCCGACGGCGTAGCTCGTATGCTCGAACGCCGTCACCGGCGTGACCTTCTGCAGATTGCCGCCCAGGAACACCTCGTCGGCGGTGCGGAAATCGTCGAAGCTCAGCACCGCCTCGCGGACATCGAACCCGTCTGCGCGCAGTGTCTTGAGATGACGCGCGCGCGTGATCCCGGCGAGGAAGGTACCGTTGGCGATCGGCGTGAACACCACCCCGTCGCGCACCATGAAGACATTCGCCGTCGCCGTCTCGGCGACATTGCCGAGCGCATCGGCCACAAGCGCGTTGCCGAAGCCCTTGGCGCGGGCCTCGGCGAGCATGCGCGCATTGTTGGGATAGAGACAGCCGGCCTTGGCGTTGACGACGCTGTCGGCGAGCACCGGGCGGCGGAACTGCGTCGTCGTGAGCGTCATGCTGGCATCGGGCGGCGGCATCGGCACCTCCTCGAGGCAGACGCAGAAGCCCGTCGCGTCGGGCTGCGGCACGACGCCCAGATCGCCGCCATGCAGCGCCCAGTACATCGGCCGGATATAGACCGCCGCGCCAGGCGAGTAGCGGCGCAACCCCTCCCAGACGATCTCGACCATGCGCTCAGCCGCGACCGTGGGCGTGATCATCAGCGCCTCGGCCGAAGCATTCACACGCGCGCAATGCTTGTCGAGATCGGGCGCGATACCGTCCACGAAGCGCGCCCCGTCGAACACCGTCGTGCCCAGCCACGCGCCGTGATCGGCCGCCTTCATCACCGGCACATCGCCGTCATGCCATGCGCCCTCGAAATAGGTCCTGATATTGCGCCCCGTCGCCATGGCCTCCTCCGGTGCTGGTCCCCTTGCTTAAAGCACCTCCCCGCGCGGCGGTCCAGCGCCGCGGGATCGGCAATGTGCCGCCGCCGGGCGCACCGCACGGCCTCGTGACTTGAACTTCGGGCCGCGCGCGGTCACATGAGGAGCGACTTGCGAGCAGGCATTTCCGGAGGGACAAAATGAAAACGAACGGGTTTGGTCGGCGCGGTTTCATCGTGGCGGGCGCCGCGGCGCTGACGGGCATGGCGACGCCAGTGCGCGCCGAATTCACCGGCGAGATCGAGGGCGAGCAATCGATTCGCGAGCGTGTGGATCGCAACGCGATGAGCTTTCAGGCCGTCGACTGGCGCGACCATTTCGACACGCTGCAGCCCTACGGCGCGATCCTGACCGATATCGATTCGCGCGCGCTGCATTTCTGGTCGGCCGATGAGGAGAGCTATCTGCTCTACCCCTGCTCGGTGCCCATGGCCGAGGAGTTCGAGCGCCGCGGCGATACCGAGATCACGCTCAAGCGCGACAACCCGGTCTGGATCCCCACGCCGAACATGCGCGAGCGCGACCCGGATCTGCCCGAGCGCGTCGAGCCGGGCCCCGAGAACCCGCTCGGCACCCGCGCGCTGAACCTGGGCTGGACGCATTACCGGATCCACGGCATCGACGATGTGCGCAAGATCGGGCGCAAGGCGTCGAATGGCTGCTTCGGGCTGTTCAACCACCAGGTCGAGGAGCTGTTCGAGCTCGTCGAGGTAGGCACGCGGGTTCGCGTGATCTGAACCACGCGCGAAGGTTTGAATTGCAATCCCCGGTTTCGGCGCTAAGATCTTGCGTCTGTTCCCGGGGGTAAAGTCATGTACGAGCAATTCAACAGCCGGCGCGGTTTCCTGATCGCCGGCGCGGCCGCGGCGGCGGCGCTGGCCACGCCGGCGCGCGCCCAGTTCACCGGCGCCATCGAGGGCGAGCAATCCATCCGCGAGCGCGTGCAGCACAACACGATGGGCTTTCGACACACTGACTGGCGCGACCACTTCAGCACGCTGCAGCCCCACGGGGCGATCCTGACCGACATCTCCTCGCGCTGCCTGCATTTCTGGTCGGCCGACGCGGAAACCTATCTGCTCTATCCGTGCTCGGTGCCGATGGCCGCCGAATTCGAACGCCGCGGCCGCACGCAGATCGTGCTCAAACGCGAGAACCCGGTCTGGATCCCGACCGACAACATGCGCCAGCGCGACCCGGGCCTGCCCGCCCGCGTAGAGCCGGGCCCCGACAACCCGCTCGGCACCCGCGCGCTCAATCTCGGCTGGACCTATTACCGGATCCACGGCATCGACGATGTGCGCAAGATCGGGCGCAAGGCGTCGAATGGTTGCTTCGGGCTGTTCAACCACCATGTCGAGAGGCTCTTCCCGCTCGTGCAGGTCGGCACGCAGGTGCGCGTGATCTGAGGCCTCAACGCGCGCGCACCATCCCGACGATGTCGTAGGTCCGCTCCATGATCGGCCGCGCGATCATGTCGGCCCGCTGCGCGCCATCGCCAAGGATGCGGTCGATCTCCGCGACATCGGCCATGAGGCGGTTGATCTCGTCATTGATCGGGGCGAGCACCGAGACGGCGAGCTCGGCGAGCGCCGGCTTGAACGTCCCGAAGCCCTGCCCGGCATGGTCGGCCACCACCGCCTCGGGTGTGATGTCGGCAAGGGCGGCGTAGATATTGACGAGGTTGCGCGCCTCGGGCCGCTCCGCCAGCCCGGCGAGATCGCCCGGAAGCGGCTCGGGATCGGTGCGCGCCTTGCGGATCTTGAGGCTGATCGTGTCGGCGTCGTCGGTCAGGTTGATGCGGCTCATGTCCGAGGGATCGGATTTCGACATCTTCTTCGTGCCGTCGCGCAGGCTCATCACCCGCGTCGCGGCGCCTTCGATGACCGGCTCGACCACCGGAAAGAAATCGACTTCGTAGTCGTGGTTGAACTTGATCGCGATTTCGCGGGCCAGCTCGAGATGCTGCTTCTGGTCCTCGCCGACCGGCACATGCGTGGTGTGATAGACCATCACGTCGGCGGCCATCAGGCAGGGATAGGCGAACAGCCCCACCGAGGCGTTCTCGCGGTTCTTGCCGGCCTTGTCCTTGAATTGCGTCATCCGCCCCAGCCAGCCCATTCGCGCGACACAGTTGAGCACCCAGGCGAGCTCGGCATGCGCGCCGACCTGGCTTTGGTTGAACAGGATCGACCGCGCCGGGTCGATCCCCGAGGCGATGAAGCCCGCCGCCATCTCGCGCGTGGCGTGGCGCAGGCGCGCCGGATCCTGCCAGACGGTGATCGCGTGCAGGTCCACGAGGCAGTAGAGCGTCTCGACGCCGGACTCCTGCGCTGCGACGAATCGCTTGAGCGCGCCGAGATAATTGCCCAGCGTCAGCCCCCCCGAGGGCTGGATGCCCGAGAACACGCGCGGGGCAAACCCCGGCGCGCCGTCCGGCGCCGTCTGCGCATCCGTCATCGCGATACTCCGTCTGGAAATCAGCCTGCGCTTCGCTTATCGCTGGGCGCGGAGCCCGTCAACGCGCAGCCGCCCGCCGAGGAGATCGCCATGCGCCGCAACCCCTTTGCGCTCGCCGTGGTCTGGCTTCTGGCAATGGCGCTCGCCCTCGCCGAGGCGGCGTTCGTGCTCGGCGGCGCCGGGGTGATCGGCGGGCCCGAGGCGGCGGCGTGGCGGCTCGAGGCGATCCAGCGTGTCGGCGTGGCGCCGGCGATGACCGACTGGATGCTGGAGAACCGCAGCCTTCCGCCGGACCTGCTCCTGCGCTTCGCGGGCTATGCCTTCGTGCATGACGCCCCGTTACAGGCGCTGTTCGTCGTCGTGCTGGTGGCGGGGCTGGGGCGCACGCTGGCGGCGCGGATGGGCGGGGGCGCGATTCTCGCGATCTTCGTGCTCGGCGCGGCGGGGGGCGGGCTCGGCTATGCGCTTGCCGGGCTCGACGCACAGCTCCTGGTCGGCGGGCTGCCGGCGGTCTTCGCGCTGCTCGGGGCTTTTGCTGCGCTGCTCGTGGCGGGGCAGATCCCGGCGGGCCTCCTCCGCGTGCGCGCGCTCGCACTGATCGCGCTGGCCGTGGCGCTGCGCGTCGCGCTGGGGCTCTGGGTCGAGGACGGCGCGCGCTGGAGCGCGGATATCGCGGGCTTCGTCACCGGCGCGCTCCTGGCCGCGGTGCTGCGCCCGGGCGGCTGGCGCGCGCTGCGCGGGCGGGTGCGCCACGGCTGATCCTCACCGCCGCAGCGCTTCCCGGAAATCCGCCATCGAGAACGCCCCGAGCCGCGCCCCGATCCAGAAATAGGCCACGAACCCGGTCAGGATCATCGCCACGAGCGTGGCAATGCGCAGCCGCTTGACCTCCAGCAGCGGGGTCAGGAACTCCGCCGCGACATAGACGCACACCCCCATGATCGCCGCCGCAAGCATGATGCGCCAGACCCGGTGCATGAAGCGTGCATCCGGCTGCGCCGCAGCGCCCATCCCGCGCGAGCGGCGCCAGAGCAGCCACACCATCGCCCAGCCCGCCGCCGTGGTCCCGATCGCCGCTGCTATGAAGCCGATGAAGGGCGCCAGCCCGATCGCGAGCACCGCATTCACCACCAGAGACCAGACCGCGCAATAGAAGGGCGTCTTGGTGTCTTCGCGCGCGAAATAGAGCGGCTGCAGCACCTTCTGCAGCACGAAGGCCGGCAGGCCCGCCGCATAGACAAGCACCGCCAGCGCGGTGCCGTTCGTATCGGCCTGGGTAAAGGCGCCGCGCTCGAAGAGCACATCGACGATCTGCACCGGGATCACCATCAGCCCCACCGCACAGGGCACCGCAAGCGCGAGCGCGAACTCCGCCGCGCGGCTGAAGGAATGGCGCCCGCCATTGGTGTCGCCGTTCTGCAGCCGCCGCGAGAGGTCGGGCAGCAGCACGATGCCGATCGCGATCCCCACCACCCCGAGCGGCAGCTGATAGAGCCGGTCGGCATAGGACAGCCAGGCGATCGCGCCCTCGAAAAAGCTGCCGACCTGCCGGCCCACCAGCAGGTTGACCTGCATCACCCCGCCCGCGAGCATCGCCGGGGCGGCGATGATGGCGAGACGCTTCATCTCCGGCGTCAGCCGCGGCCAGCGCGGCACCAGCGCGAACCCCGCCCGCGCCGCGACGATCCACAGCATCCCCAGCTGCAGCACCCCTGCCACCGGGATCGCCCAGGCCAGCGCCCGCCCCGTCGCCAGATCGTACCGATCCGCGAGCAGCAGCGCGACGATGAAGCTCAGATTGAGCAGCATCGGCGCCGCCGCGGCGGCCGTGAAGCGCCCCGTCGCGTTCAGGATCCCCGACAGCAGCGCCGCGAGCGACACCAGCAGGATATAGGGAAACGCGATGCGAGCGTAATCGACGGCGAGCGCGAGGCGTTCATCGGTGGCGAAGCCCGCCGCCATGGCGAGCACGAGAAACGGCATCACCAGCTGCGCGGCCAGCGTGAACACGACGAGGATCGCGGTCAGACCCGAAAACGCGTCCCCCGCGAAGCGCAGCGCGCCCTGCCCGGCCTCGTAGCGCTTGGAGAACATCGGCACGAAGGCCATGTTGAAGGCGCCCTCGGCGAAGAAGCGCCGGAACATGTTGGGCAGCGCGAAAGCGACGAGAAACGCCTCCGCCGCCGGCCCGGCGCCCAGGACCGCGGCGATCATCACGTCGCGCACGAAGCCCAGAATGCGGCTGAGCAGCGTCCACACACCCACGGTGATGAAACCGGAGACCAGACGGATCTGACGCATCAGTCGTGCGCCCTCCGCGCCCCTTCCACGATCGCGGCGCGCAGCTTGCGCTCGAGCGCCTCCTGCTTGGCGCGATTCGTCAGCTTCAGGCCGAACATGTCCTTGACGTAGAAGACGTCCACGACCTGCACGCCGTAGGTCGCGATCACCGCGGAGGCGATGTAGATATTGCTGGCGGCGAGGGTGAGGGTGAGGTCGTGCAGCAGGCCGGGGCGGTCGCGCGTATCGACCTCGATGATGGTGTAGATCTCGGACCCCTCATTGTCGAAGCTGATCGAGGTCGGGATGCGGAACGGACGCTCGCGCTTTTTCAGGCGATCGCGCCCGGCAAGCGCGCTGTCGGCGCTGATCCGCCCGGCGAAGGTCTTCTCGATGGTCTCGCGAAGCCGTGGCAGCCGCTCGGCCTCGAACGGCGCGCCGTCGGAATCCTGCAGCCAAAACACGGCCGTGGCGAAGCCGTCGCGCGAGGTGTAGGTGCGCGCATCCACGACATTCGCCCCCGCCATCGCCAGCGCGCCCGCCAGCCGCGAGAAGATCCCCGGGTGATCGGAAAGCGCGAAGCAGGCGCGCGTCGCGTCGCGGTCCTCGTCGGGATGCAGATCGATGCGGAACTCGTCGCTTCCGATCCCGCGCAGCAGGCCCGCGAAAACCATATGCGTGTCCGTGGACAGCCCCTGCCAGTAGGGACCGTAATGGCGGTCCGTCTCGCGCTTGAGGTCGCGCCGGTTCCAGCCCGCGAGCGCGCGGCGCAGGGCGCGCTTGGCCTCGCGCTCGCGCTTGCCGCGATTGACGGCCTCGAGCCCGGTCTCCAGCGCCTCGGCGGTCTCGCGGTAGAGCTGGCGAAGGAGCATGGCTTTCCAGTTGTTCCAGGTCGTGGGGCCGACGCCGCGGATGTCGCACACGGTCAGCACCGTCAAGAGGTCGAGCCGCTCGCGCGTGGTGACCGCCTTGGCGAAGTCGCGCACCGTGCGCGGCTCGGCGATGTCGCGCTTTTGCGCCATGTCCGACATCAGCAGATGATAGCGCACCAGCCACTCGACGGTCTCGGTCTCCTCGGCGCTCAGGCCGAAGCGCGGCGCCAGCCGCCGCGCGATCTGCGCGCCGAGCACGGAGTGATCCTCCGTCCGCCCCTTGCCGATATCGTGCAGCAGCAGCGCGACATAGAGTACCTTGCGGTTGATCTCGCCGCGCAGGATCCCCGAGGCGATGGGCAATTCCTCGACGAGCTCGCCGCGCTCGATCTGCGCCAGCGTCGAGATCGTCTGAATGGTGTGCTCATCGACCGTGTAGTGGTGATAGACATTGAACTGCATCATCGCCACGATCGGTTCGAAATCGGGGATGAAGGTGGCGAGCACGCCGAGCTCGTTCATCCGGCGCAGCGCACGCTCCGGGTTGCCCTGCTTGAGCATCATGTCGAGAAAGATCCGGTTGGCCTCGCGGCTTTGCTGCATCTCGCGGTCGATCAGGTGCAGGTTGGCTGCCACGAGCCGCATCGCGTCGGGATGCAGCAGATGCCCGGTGCGCATCGCCTCCGAGAAGATGCGCAGCAGGTTGAGCTTGTCGGCGAGGAAGCTTTCGGCATCGCGCACCGTGAGCCGCCCGTGCAGGACACTGTATTCCCGGCGCGGCCGGCGCCGCCGGGTGAACAGCCCCACCAGAGAGGGCAAGCGCTTGACGTGCCGCGCCTCCATCGCGGTAAGGAAGATCCGGGTGAGCTCGCCGACGCGGGTGGCGTGGCGGAAATACTCCTGCATGAAGTGCTCGACCGCGCGCCGCCCGCCATGGTCGCGATACCCCATCCGCGCGGCCACCTCGACCTGCAGATCGAAGGTCAGCTGGTCCATCGGCCGCCCGCTGATGTGATGCAGATGGCAGCGCACCGCCCAGAGGAACGCCTCCGCCGCGCGAAAACTCGCATACTCCTCGGGGCTGAACACGCCGAGCGTGACGAGGTCGGCGGGGGTATCGACGCGGTGGATGTATTTCGCGATCCAGTAGAGCGTCTGCAGATCGCGCAACCCGCCCTTGCCCTCCTTGACGTTGGGCTCGAGCACGTAGCGCTGCCCGCCCTGGCGCTCGTGGCGCGCGGCGCGCTCGGCGAGCTTGGCCTCGATGAATTCGCGCGCGCCCCTGGCGAAGAGCTCCTCCCAGAGCCGCTCCGAAAGCCGCGTGGCGAGCGCCGCATCGCCGGCGAGAAAGCGATGCTCGAGCAGCGCGGTGCGGATCGTGTGATCCTCGCGCCCGAGCTTCAGGCACTCATCGACGCTGCGCGTGGCATGGCCCACCTTCAGCTTGATGTCCCACAGCATGTAAAGCGTGTGTTCGATGACGCGCTCGGCGCGGGCATCCGGCGCCCCGGGAACGACGAAGAGCAGATCGACATCCGATCGCGGCGCCATTTCCGCGCGCCCGTAGCCGCCCACGGCCAGCACCGCCAGCGGCGCGTAGTCGTCGGACGGGTGCGTTTGCATAGCGACATCGAAGGCCGCCATCACGAGCCCGTCGGTGAGCAGCGTCTGCCCCGCGACGAGCGCCCGCGCCGCCCGCGGCCAGTCGCGAAACGCCGCGCGCAGCGTCTCCTCCCCGGCGCGCCGCGCCGCCGCGAGCCGGGCGACCGCGGCGGCGTAGGCGGCCTTGGCATCGGCGGCGCCGGCGAGATCAGCCGCGAGCTCCCTGCGCAGCGCCCCGGCATCGAATACCTCGCCCGGCGCGCAGAGTGGCGCGGCGTCTCCTGCTAGCGACGCTTGCGGTGCCGACGCGTCCGGCTCAGAGGCCAGGGTCGGTGAAGCGTCGGGGCGCAGAGTCAATGACGTTCACCTCCTGGTCACGGATCTCGGCGATGGCGAGCGCGCGCTGATTGGTGCCGTCGCGCAGCAGCCGGAACGGTCCGGTGACGCCGGAAAAGCCCGAGCTGACCGAGAAGGCGTCCGGCGACAGGCTCTCGCCCCGCTCCACGAGCGCGCCGATCGCCGCGATGCCGTCATAGGCGAGCCCGGCGATGTTGTGCGGATCTTCGCCGTGGCGGTCGCGGTACCGCGCCTCGAAGCGTTGCGTCATGCCCGGATCGGGTAGCGCGAACCAGCCGCCCTGGACGCCGGAAAGCTCGAGCGTCGAGGAGGGGATGTCCCAGCGCGTCAGGCCGATGAACTGGAAATCGTCGGAGGTAACGCGGTTCTCGGGCAGCAGTTCGGCCAGAAGCGGAAGCGCGCCCGCGGTGTCGGCGGTGAAGAAGATCGAATCGCCCCCGCCGTCGCGCGCGGCGCTGGAGATGCGCGGCAGCGCATCGACGACCCCTTCCTGCGAGAAGGAAAAGGACTCGACCGCCGCGATGCTCGCGCCCGAGCGCGACGCCGCGCGCTCGATGGCGCGTCGGCCCTGCTCCCCGGAGTCGTTGCGCTCATGCACGATCATCAGGCGGCCCTTGCCCTCGCTTGCGGCATAATCCGCAAGCCGGTCGGCCGTGTTGGTGAAGGTCGGGCCGAGCACGAAGACATTGCCGCCCGCCGCCTCGGCATTGTTGGAAAAGCTCAGCACGGTGACGCCGGAATCGCCCACCGCCGAGCGGACGGCGCGCGCGGAGGAGGAGAAGGTCGGCCCGAGGATCACGTCCGCCCCCTCATCGACGGCGCGGCGCGCAGCGTCGGCGGCGCGCGACGACTGCCCCGCCGTCTCGTAGACGCGCAGATCGACCTCGACCCCGCTCAGATCGGCGATCGCGAGCCGCGCGGCATTCTCGAGGCTGCTTGCGAGCACCGAGTCGCTCTGGTCACCCGAACCATCGGGCACCAGCAGCGCCACCTGCACCTCGCCGTCGGGCGCCGAAGGGGCGCTCGTGCCGCCGATGGGTCCCGGCATGGTGCCCGGATCGCAGGCCGCAAGTGCGAAGAAGGGCAGCGCGGCCGCGGCATGGCGGGGACGCGCAAGCGGGGCGATCATCTTGCGCAGAGTCGGTAAAACGGCAAACATGCGGGCTCCTCGATCGATGGTGCGCGCCCGGTCTTGCCGGGCATCCGACGCATACACCGCCGGCTGCGACACTCTATGCGCTCCGCACGGCGAAGTAAACTTGCAGGAGCCGGACCATGCAATGGACCGCCACGACGCTGGCCGCGGGCCTCCACATCGTCGCCACGCCGATCGGGGCGGCGCGTGACGTCACGCTGCGCACGCTCGACATCCTCGCCTCAGCGGATGTCCTCGCCGCCGAGGACACGCGCAGCCTGCGCCACCTGATGGAGCTGCACGGCGTCGCGCTGGCCGGGCGGCCCCTTCTTGCCTATCACGACCATAACGGCGCGCGGATGCGCCCGCGCCTGCTGCAGGCGCTCGGGGAGGGCCGCTCGGTCGCCTATGCGAGCGAAGCCGGCACACCGCTCGTGGCCGATCCGGGCTTTGCCCTGGTGCGGGCCGCGACCGCGGAGGGCCATGCCGTCACCGCCGCGCCGGGGCCCTCGGCCGTGCTCGCCGCGCTCACCGTGTCGGGCCTGCCGAGCGACCGGTTTCTCTTCGCCGGGTTCGCACCGCCCGCCGCGGCGGCGCGGGCGCGCTTTCTCGACGGACTCGCGGGCATCGACGCGACCGTGATCCTGTTCGAGTCGCCGAAGCGTGTTGGGCGATTGTTAACCGAACTCGTCCAGCATCTGGGAGGCGATCGCGACGCCGCGGTCTGCCGGGAGCTGACGAAGCGCTTCGAGGAGGTGCGGCGCGGGCCGCTCGCTACGCTCGCTGCCGACTTCGCGGACCGTCCCGTGAAGGGCGAGATCGTCGTGCTGGTCGACCGGGGCGCGCCGGTCGCGGCGAGCGGCAAAGAAATGGAGGAAGCCTTGCGCGAGGCCATGCGGGACAAACCCCTCAAGCAGGCCGTGGCCGAGATCGCCGCGCGGCTCGACCTGCCGCGGCGCCATGTCTATCAGGCCGCGCTGCGCCTGCGCGACGACACATGAGCGGCGCGCGCTCCTATCGCGCGGGCGCCGCTGCGGAGGCGGCCGTCGCACGCCACTACCGCGACCGGGGTTGCACCGTCGCGGCGGCGCGGTGGCGCGGCACGGGCGGGGAACTCGATCTCGTGCTGCGCGACGGGGCCGGGCTGATCTTTGTCGAGGTCAAGAAGAGCCGCAGCTTCGCCGCCGCCGCGGCCCGCCTCACCCCCCGCCAGATCGCGCGGATCACCGATACCGCCTCGGAATTCCTCGGCGGCGAGCCCGCCGGGCAGGATACCCCGGCGCGCTTCGACGTCGCGCTGCTCGACGCGCAGGGGCGCGTCGAGATCGTCGAGAACGCGCTCGGCCCCTGATCCGGCGCGCACGAAGATTGCATCCGGGCGCGGCGCACGGCATCTATGGCGGATCAGCCAAGGGGAGCGCGCATGGGGCTCAAGGTCGCCTTTCAGATGGACCCGATCGCGGGGGTGGATATCGACGGCGATACCAGTTTCCGCCTCGCCGAGGAGGCGCAGGCGCGGGGGCATGCGCTCTGGTTCTACACGCCCGAGCGGCTGACCTTCCATGACGGGCGCGTGACGGCGCGGGGCTGGCCGATCACACTGCGGCGCGAGCATGGCAATCATGTCACCCTCGGCGCGGAGGAGGTCATCGATCTCGGCGCGCTCGACGTGATCTGGCTGCGCCAGGACCCGCCCTTCGACATGGGCTACATCACCACGACGCATCTGCTCGAACTGGTGCAGCCGGGCACGATGGTGGTCAATGACCCGTTCTGGGTGCGCAACTATCCGGAAAAGCTCCTGGTTCTGCGCTTTCCCGATCTCACGCCACCCACCATGATCACCCGCGAACTCGCCGAGATCCGCGCCTTCAAGGACGCGCATGGCGACATGATCCTCAAGCCGCTCTACGGCAATGGCGGCGCGGGAGTATTCCGGCTCGACCGCAGCGACCGCAACCTCTCCTCGCTGCACGAACTCTTCACCAGCCTGAGCCGCGAGCCGCTGATCGCGCAGAAATTCCTGCCCCAAGTCGAGACGGGCGACAAGCGCGTGATCCTCGTCGATGGTGCGCCAGTCGGCGCCATCAACCGCGTCCCCGCCGCCGGCGAGACGCGGTCAAACATGCATGTGGGCGGGCGCCCCGAAAAGGCCGCGCTCACGGCGCGCGACCACGAGATCTGCGCCGCCATCGGGCCGCTCCTGCGCGAGAAGGGCCAGATCCTCGTCGGAATCGACGTGATCGGGGATTACCTCACGGAGATCAACGTCACATCCCCCACCGGGATCCAGGAGCTCGAGCGATTCGACGCCGTCAACGTCGCCGCGCGGATCTGGGAGGCGATCGAGGCGAGACGCCGCTGAGGCTCAGCCGCCTGAGGCGAAGCTCAGCCGGTAGCTCAACGCCTCGGCGACATGCGGCTGGCACACCGCATCGCTGCCGTCGAGATCG
>PUKW01000338.1 GCA_003550665.1 Paracoccaceae bacterium
CGGCAATTCGTCAAGGGCGCGCTCGATCCGAAGGTGAACGTGGCGGTTCTGTCGATCGCCCGAGGCGGCGCGAAAAGTGCGTTGTCTGCTGGCGTGGCGCTCGGCGCTGTCCTGGGCGAGTGGGATCGCCAGCCCCGGCGCGAGGTGGTGATCGCGGCGCGGACGCGGGATCAGGCGCGCATCGCGTTCGACTTCGCGGCGGGCTTTGCGCGGTCGCTGCCCGAGGAGATACAGGCGCAGCTCACCTTCCGGCGCTCGCCCCGGCTCGAGATCGAGTATGACGGCGACGGCGGCGGGCATTTCCTGCGCGCGCTGGCGGCTGACGGCAAGTCTGCCTTGGGCAGTGCGCCGACGCTGTGCCTGATGGACGAGCGCGGGCATTGGCCGCTCGATCGCGGCGACGAGCTAGAGCACGCGCTGTTGTCCGGGCTCGGCAAGCGCGGCGGCCGGGCGCTGATCATCTCCACCAGTGCGGCCGATGACAGTCACCCGTTCTCCGTCTGGTGCGACAACCCGCAGCCGGGCGTTTACATTCAGGAGCATCGCCCTGCGCCGGGCCTGCCGGTTGATGATCGCGAGAGCCTGATCACTGCCAACCCCGGCGCGAAGCACGGCATCGGTTCCAGCCTGGAATGGCTCGAGGCGCAGGCGCGGCGGGCGGTGGCGCGCGGGGGTTCGACGCTCACGAGCTTCCGGCTTTACAACCGCAACGAACGTGTCAGCGGCGAGACGCGGGATCTGCTGATCACCGTCGATGAGTGGCTGCTGTGCGAGACGGGCGATCCGCCGGCGCGTGAAGGCGAGTGCATTCTCGGCGTTGACCTGGGCGGCTCGGCGTCGATGACCTGTGCGGCGCTGTATTGGCCGAGCACTGGCCGTCTCGAGGCTTTGGGCACCTTCCCCTGCAATCCTTCACTGGCCGCCCGTGGGGCCGCTGACGGCGTGTCCGGGCGCTACGGCGAGATGGCGGATCGGGGCGAGCTCAACACGATGGGCGATCGCACGGTGCCGGTGGCCGCGTGGCTCGAGGAGGTCATGCGCCAGCTCGAGGGCGAGACGATCGGCGCGATCGTGGCGGATCGCTACAAGGCCAGCGAGTTCGCGGAGGCGCTCGATCGGGCCGGGGTGCGTGCCCCGGTGGTCTGGCGCGGCATGGGCTTCAAGGATGGCGGCGAGGATTGCGAGCGGTTCCGGCGCGCGGCGTTCGACGGCAAGGTGAGATCCCGCCCGTCGCTGCTGCTGCGCTCGGCGTTCGCGGATGCGGTCTGCCTGCGCGACCCTGCCAACAACCTGAAACTTGCCAAGGCGCGCAGCATGGGCCGGATCGACGCGGCGGCTGCAACCGTCCTGGCGGTGGCCGAGGGGGCGCGGCGCATGGGGCGGCCGTCCAGCAAGGCGCGGGTGGTCGGATGGGTATGAGGTATCCCGAGCATTCGCGGCGGATCATTCGCACCAAGCGGTGGCGCGGCCTGCGGTTCGAGGTTCTGCGCCGTGACGGTTTCCGGTGCGTGCAATGCGGCGCGCGTGGGCGGCTCGAGGTCGATCATATCGAGCCGGTGCGCACGCATCCCGAGCGGGCCTATGACATGGCAAATCTGCAAGCTCTTTGCCCTGCCTGTCACACCCGCAAAACCCGGATCGAGTGCGGGCATCCTGCGCCCGATCCAGAGCGCGCCGCATGGCGCGAGGCAATTCGAGCAATGAGGAAAGCAGATGCTTGAGAGTGTGAAGATCAGCCGGCGGCAGTCGGAGATCCGGCAACAGCTCGCGGAGCTGGTCGCCAAGCCCGAGCCGGGCGAGGATGAAACCCGCAGCATGGAGACGCTTGACGCGGAGTATCGGCGCAACGAGACGCGGTATCGGGCGGCGCTGACGGCCGAGGATGAGGAGCGGCGCGAGGCGGGCGGCGAGCTCGAGACGCGCAGCGGGCGCGAATGGGCCGAGATGCTCGAGGGCTTCGAGGTCCGGCAGGTGGCGGCGTATTTCGATGAGGGGCGCGAGTTCGCCGGCAAGACGGCCGAGATCGTGCAGGAGATGCGCAGCGCCGGGGGCTATCGCGGCGTTCCGGTTCCGCTCGAGGCGCTCGAGACGCGCAACACGGTATCCGGGGGCACCCCCGATCCGACTGTCACCCGACCGATCATCGATCGGCTCTTTGCGGAATCGGTCGCGGGCCGGATCGGCGCGCAGATGATCAGCATTCCGCAGGGCTCGACCGAATGGCCGGTCACCACGTCCAGCATCGCGGCCGGATGGCAGGATGGCGAGGGGGCCAACGTGCCCCTGGGCGAGGCGTTCACCACGGCCGACAAGGCGCTGTCGCCTGACAACACCTTCGGGGTGCAGTGCCGGATCACCCGCAAGGCGATGAAGCAGACGGGGGCCGGGCTTGAGCAGGCTATCCGCCGCGACGTTTCCGAGGCGATCCGCACGGGGCTTGACCGGGCCGTGACGCTCGGCACCGGGGCCGATGGCCAGCCGCTCGGCGTGATCGCGGGGGCGAGCACCTACGGGATCACCGCCACCCCGATCGATGGCGAGGCGTCCTGGGCGGCGTTCCGCGCGGCAGTGGTGCGGTTCATGACTGCCAACGCGGCCGGCGCACCCGGTGCGGTGCGGATGCTCATTCGCCCCGAGGTCTGGGCGGCGCTCGATGATGCGGTGCTCACCGGCACGGCGGTTTCCGAATGGGACCGGCTGACGGGCAATATCCCGGCGGGCAACATCGCGATGACCAACAACGCGCTGGCCGATCCCGCAGGCGAGCCCGAGGCCAGCGATGCGCTGCTGACGACCAATGCGGGCGGTGTGCCCCCGGTGTTCGTCGGCATGTGGGGCGGCGTGGACGTGATCCGCGATCCCTACACCGACGCGCAGTCGGGCGGGCTGCGCCTCACGGCGCTGGTGACGGCCGATGTAACCGTGTCGCGGCCTGAGCAGCTCGAAGTGCTGACGGGCATTCAGTGATGCTTTGGGGCGCGCATAATGGCGGGCTCGAGCTGCGCCGCAACCGCGACGGCAGCGTGAACCTGCGCGGCCGCTTCCCGTATGGGGAGGCGGCCACCCTGTCCGATGGCGGGCGC
>PUKW01000051.1 GCA_003550665.1 Paracoccaceae bacterium
GCCCAGGTGCGCGCCTCGAGCCCCGGTGAATACAACATAGCGCATCTTTCCGGGGTGTTCGACTATGCGCGCTACGTCAATTTCGACCTCACCACGCAGCTCAACATCGACAACATCCCCAACATGGCGCTGGTGATGGATGCGCTCACCAACGCCTTCCGGTCGATCACGCCCGACTATCTCAGTGCCGTGCCCTACAATTACGGCACCACGGGGCTGGCCTATAACCGCGCCCATATCTCGGACGAGCAGATGCGCGAGGAAGGCGCGCGCATCCTGCTCAACCCGGATCTCCAGGACCGCATCGGCGGCTGGACGGACTGGCGCACGCGGATCTGGTACGGCGCGCTGCAGACCGATCAGGACCCCAACGACATCGAGGACATGGAGGCCGTCTGGGACGCGATCCGCACCCATCGCGACCTCGCGCTGACCTACTGGAGCTCGGGCGCGGAGCTGATGAACCTGCTCGCCGACGAAGAGATCTACGTCACCGAGGGCTGGTCCGGGCGCATCTACGCGCTGCAGGAGCAGGGCCACGATATCGGCTATTACGATCCGCCGGGCAGCTTCGGCTGGCAGGAATGCCTGTTCGTGATCGCGGGCTCGCCGGTGGAGGCCTGCGAGGAGCTGCTCGACTTCATGCTCGCGCCGGAGACCTCGATCGCGGTGGCCGAGGGGCAGAACTATCCGCCCGCGCTCGACCCCACCCAGGTCGATCTGGGCGAGAAGATCCCCACCCTGCCCGCCTATGACGAGACCGGCACGCTGGAGGGGCTGACCTTCGCACGGCCCGATTACTGGAACGACAACGAGGCCGAATGGTCCGAGGAGTTCAGCCGCGTGCAGCGCGGATTCTGAAACCCCGCGGCCCCGGCGCGCCGGGGCCGCCCCAACCGCGGAGGCCGCGAGTGAGCGCCGTCACCCTGTCCGACATCGTCAAGCGCTTCGGCGACTTCACCGCCGTGCACCGAATGTCGCTCGACATCCCCGAGGGCAGCTTCGTCACCCTGCTCGGCCCCTCGGGCTGCGGCAAGACGACGACGCTGCGCATGATCGCGGGGCTTCTCGACGCCACCGAGGGCGACATTGCGATCAAGGGCCGGCGCGTCAATGACGTACCGATCCACCGGCGCAATCTCGGCCTCGTCTTTCAGAACTACGCGCTATTTCCGCACAAGACCGTGGCCGACAATGTCGGCTTCGGGCTGCGCTACCGCAAGGTGTCGCGCGACGAAGCACGCAAGCGCGTGGCCGAGGCGCTCGAACTGGTGCGGCTGCCGCATCTGAGCGCGCGCTACCCCAAGGAGCTTTCGGGCGGGCAGCAGCAGCGCGTCGCGCTCGCGCGCGCCATCGTCATCGAGCCCGATGTGCTCCTGCTCGACGAGCCGCTCTCGGCGCTCGATGCCAATCTGCGCGAGGAGATGCGCGTCGAGCTCAAGCGCATCCAGCAGCGCGTCGGCATCACCACGGTCTTCGTCACCCACGATCAGGCCGAGGCGCTGGCGCTATCGGATTTCGTGGTGGTGATGTCGGAGGGCCGCGTCGAGCAGGTCGGCCCGCCCGCCGAGGTCTATCGCACCCCGGCGAGCGAATTCGTCGCGCAGTTTCTCGGCGCCTCCAACATCCTGCCCGCGACGGCCCGCCCCGACGGCGCCGAGATCGCGCTCGACGTGCCCGGCTTCGCCGATCTCACCGTCCCGGCCGAGCGCGCGCCCCATATCGCCCGCGCCGGGGCCGCGAAGCTCGTTCTGCGCGCCGAGAAACTGCAGCTCACCGAGCCCGGCGCCCCCGAGGACAGCCGTCACGCCATCCCCGCCATCGTCGAGACCGTCGATTACCAGGGCCAGTCGGCGCGCTACTTCCTGCGCGCGGGCGATCATCAGCTCCAGGCCATCAACATGATCGACGAAACCCCCTTCGCCGAGGGCGCGCAGGTCACACTGCGCTTTCACGCCCGCGACTGCGCGGCCCTTCCCGCCGAAAGCTAACCATGTCCGACAGCCCTCTCTTCTACCAGTCCGCCACCCGCCGCCCCCGCCTCGCCCAGGCGCGCGGGGTGCATATCTGGGATGTCGAGGGGCGCCGCTATATCGACGGCTCCTCCGGCGCGATGGTGAGCAATATCGGCCATTGCAACCCGCGTGTGCTCGCCGCGATGCGCCGGCAGATGGAGCAGGCCACCTTCGGCTACCGGCTGCATTTCGAGACCGACGCCTCCGAGGCCCTCGCCGCGCGCACCGCGGGCCTGATGCCCGGCGATCTCGATCGGGTATTTTTCGTCTCGGGCGGTTCCGAGGCCGTCGAGAGCGCCATCAAGTTCGCGCGCCAATACGCCGTCGCCACCGGCGAGGCTGCGCGCTGGAAGGTGATCGCGCGCACGCCGTCCTATCACGGCTCGACGCTGGGCGCGCTGGCGCTGACGGGTTATGCGCCGCTGACGGAGCCCTTCGCCCCGATGCTGCGCGAGATGCCCAAGATACCCGCCCCGCGCGCATACCTCGACGGGCGCGACCCGGAGGATCCGGCCACCGGCGCGCATTACGCGGCCCTGCTGGAGCGGGAAATTCTCGCCCAGGGGCCGGAAAGCGTGCTGGCCTTCATCCAGGAACCGATCGGCGGCGCCTCCACGGGCGCGCTGGTGCCGCCCGAGGGCTACACGGAGGCGGTGCGCGAGGTCTGCGACCGCCACGGGGTGCTGCTGATCCATGACGAGGTCATGTCGGGCGGCGGGCGCACCGGCCGCTTTCTGGGCGGCGATCACTGGGGGGCCGTCCCCGACATCGTCGCGCTGTCGAAGGGTTTCGGGGCGGGCTACGCGCCGCTCGGCGCGATGGTCGCGCCCGAACGGCTGGTCGCGCCGGTGCTCGCGGCGGGGGGATTTGCGCATGGCTTCACCTATGCGGGCAATCCGCTCGCCTGCGCGGCCGGGCTCGCCGTGCTCGATGAGATCGAGGCGGAGGGGTTGATGGAGAACGCCGCAACCATCGGCGCGCAGCTCAAGGGCCGGCTGCAGGGGCTGATGGAGCGCTACCCCTTCATCGGCGATGTGCGCGGCAAGGGGCTCCTGCTGGCTTTCGA
>PUKW01000362.1 GCA_003550665.1 Paracoccaceae bacterium
CAGTCGCCGGCATGCGGACCGCGAAGGGCGATCACACAGGAGCCGGTGTTGCGCGGCGCGTCCCCGCGGATATTGGCCAGCCGCCATTCATCACCGACGCGCTTGCCGTTGGGAAACAGCCGCGGCACCCAGATCTCTGCCGTCTCGCGCAGGCGCTGCACGATCAGGTCCAGATCGTAGCGCGCGGGTTGAGCATGGGCCGGTGCGACATCGTTGAGATCGATGACAACGGCACTCACTGGAACGCCCCCGGCGGGACCACGCCACCGAACCAGCTTCGGTCGCTGCGAATGGCGATGAACCCGAAGCCCGGACCCCGATGCTTCGGATCCGGAACGATCCAGAGATCCTCGCCTTCGTCGTAGAAGGCGCCGTGATCCGGACCGTAGAGCTGCTCGATGAGATACTCTCGCGGAACCTTGCGCAACGCCTCTTCGAGCGCCCGGATTTCCTCGACGTTCCTGCCGGACGCATCGGCATAGGACTGGCGCTCTGCTTCCTTTTGCGCCGGTGAACGCGGATCGTGCGATCGATTGCCCATGGTCTGCTCCTTCTTCGATCGGGATTTCATGACAGGATCAGCAGGCCGCGCTCGGCCCGGGTGATGGCGGTGTAGAGCCAGCGATTGCGTTCTTCGGCGGTGTGGCCGAATCCCTCGTCGACCACGATGACGGTCGGGAACTGGCTGCCCTGAGCCTTGTGGCAGGTGATCGCGTAGCCCCAGCTCGACTGGATGAGCCGGCGGCAGGCCTTCCATTCGCGGCGGTGACGCTCGGGGTCGAAGCGCACATGGTCGTCGAACTCGCCGCGCCAGAACTCCTGCGCGCCGGCGACACATGTTCCGTCCTCGGCCTGCACGCTGGCGCGGAAGGCCCGGTCGTTGTGCGGATGGGCCTGCACATCCGTCAGGGTCAGGAACATTCCGTTGATCAGCCCCAGATCATGGCGATTGCGCAGGCAGATGATCTTTTCGCCAGCGCCGGTGGGGTAATCGGCCTCGAAGCCGGCGGCGTTCTTCATCGCGGTGTTGAGCCGCCGCCGCATGGCGTGGGTGCCGCAGATCACCTGTCCGCCCTGCAGCATCTGTGCCGGGTCGCCCTGGTGGCGGGACATCTTCCAGACCTGATCGTCGAAGGCGCCGAAGGGGATGTCGTGGCCCTGTCGCGCCATAGTGGCGAGCCGCAGGATCGGGCTGTCGGCGGCCTGACGGTGCACCTCGGTGAGCATCACGTCGGGCACAGCCTGGATGAAGACGCCCGTGCCCTTCACGGGCGGCAGCTGACCCGGATCCCCGAGCACGAGGATCGGTTTGCCGAAGGCCAGCAAGTCCTGCGCCATGTCGGCGCCGACCATGGAGACCTCGTCGAGCACCAGCAGATCGGCATCGCGAAGATCGGATTGCGGGTTCAGCACGAACTGCGGCTCATGGATATGGTCGAGGCGCAGTTTCAACTGCGCGATCTGCGCCTCGGCAAACGCCCGCTCCCCCGGTCCCATCCGGGGCAGGTCGCGCTCGAGCGCGGACAGCTCTTCCGTGGTGCGCTCGATCTCCTCCGGCGTGGCCTCGGATGTGCGATAGATCAGGCTGTGGATCGTCTGCGCCGGGGTGCCCTTTTGCGTCATCACGTGAACGGCCTTGCCGGTGAAGGCGGCAAAGAGCACGCCGCCGAGACCGCCGGGCGTCATCGGCTCGAGACCAAGTTCATTGATGATATACCGCAAAAGGGTCGTTTTTCCGCAGCCCGCGTACCCAAAGATCCGCGCCACCTGCTGCTGGTGGGTTTCATGCCGGAACCAGTGGACGATGCGCTCAATACCGGCGCGTTGTTGGATCGTCAGTGCGATATTGTTCATGCTGCATCGCTCCTGAGATGCGTCCAGGTCCGCCCCTTTGCGATGCAGTAGATCGTCTCCTTGCGGACACCATAGAGCCGCGCGATGCACGCGCCGCAGAGGCCCATGTCGAGATATCGCCTGATCTGGAGAACGTCCCTTTCGGTCAGGACGGCGGCGGAGTTGGCCGCACCTGGCTGTGCTCCCCGCTGGCTAACCTCACCCGGGTTCGCGCGGTTCAGCTTTGCGTCGCGCACATTCTGGCGATGGTCACCCCAATACAGATTCTCCGGGGCGTTGTGCTGAGCGCAATCATCATGATGCAGCACGAAGGCGCCTTCGAACGGTGCTGGACCAACAAACGCAATCGCCACCAACCGATGGACAAACTGCTTTCGAACGCACCCCTCGGCGTTTGTCAGCACGACGTAAAGATGGCCGCTCCTTCCTTGGCCGGGGCTCAGGATATGCCCGGCAGGCCACCGGCCCTTGGCGAAGCGGCGGCGGACACGGCCCAGGTCGCTAACCTCGTAGGCAGGAAAGCCAGCAACTATCTTCCAGGTTTCGTCAGCCGTGTTGCTCTGGCGGGGCAGACTAGAATGACAGCTCATCTCGCCTCCTCCCAGCAGCGCGCCGAGAACGGGCAGAAGCGGCAGAGATAGAAGTCGGCATGGGCAGCGATGCGGGGCAGCAGGTCGCCCGCATCGGCGGCGCGCAGCACGTCGACCGCCTTGTCGGACAGCGCCTGCGCGGTCGCCGGATCGAACGGCACGTGCTCGTGGTAGAGGTCGCAGGTATCCTTGTTCAGCGCCGAAAAGAGCGCGGCCTCGAGGCCCATATAGGCCATGTAGATCTGCAACTGGCCGTAATAGACGGGCTTGGAGACCTGCACGCCCTTCTTCGCGGTGTCATTCCAGCTGGAGGCTTTCAGCGCCTTGTGCTCCCAGAGCACCGGCCAGGCGAGCCCCACGTCCGGGCCGTCGGCGATCACCCCGTCGACATGGCCGCGGATCCGGCCGCCCGCGGTCTCGAAGCCGAACTGGCCGCCCTCGCGCGTCTGGGTGCGCAGGTCGAACCCGGCCGCGCGCAGCCAGCGGATCGCCAGATCCTCGAAGACGTGACCCGCCTCGAAGATGCGCAAGGTCCGCCCCTCAAAATCCTTGCCGGGGTCGGCCGGGGTTTTGGTGAACTCATAGACGAGGCGGCGCGCACAGGGCTCGCC
>PUKW01000032.1 GCA_003550665.1 Paracoccaceae bacterium
GTCAGCGAGTCGGCGTCTAGGTTGTTTCCAACGAGCAGCGATAGCTCGTCCACGAGCTCCGGCGTCAGATCGAATCGCAACGCCAACTGCGCTTTCTGCTCCTCGGTAAAGATCCCGCGCTCGTCGTAGTCTGCGATGCGCCAGGGCACCCCTTGGCTCTCCTCAGCGCTATCGAGATAGACGTGGGTCGGCACGTCGCGCCCTAGACTCTCGTCGCCGGCGCCACTTTCCTCTGTCATCGCCGCATCTCCCCTCTCGCTGGCCGTCGCCGAGGCGCGCCCGACGACGGCGGGTATGGGTCGCCACGCACCCTTGGCATCGATCGGTCTCAGAAAAACCAATCGTGACACTTGGCCATGCGCACGCCGCTTCCCCAACCTCATACCGGCGCCGCGCGGTTTATTCGACCCTAGCACCACCCGGCGCCCGCGGTAATTGAAAAGGGTCGTCACGGTTGCCCGCGCACCGGCCACCAAGCGCAGGCTATGATCCGGGGCTTTACCCGTCCCGCGCCGGCTCGACCCCTTCTGGACCGGCGCAGAAGCGCGACACTATAACCCACCGGACGGTGCAGTTGGCCCAGGTCAACGTGACGTATCGGGGACCGCACCGGCGCATGGCTACAATGGGCGGGCGGGGAGAAAAGCCCCGGGGGAAGCGGCTGGCCCACGACACGGGCATCGCGTGGATACGGATCAGGAAGCGAAGGGCCTTCCCCTACATGGTGGGGGGAAGGTGCGGGTGCCGGCTATTGCTTGTCGAAAAGTCGTGGTCACCTGGGGACAGCCGGCCCCATGGGCGCAGCGTGACGGGCAGGTTGAGCCCGCGACCAGGGCGCCCATGATCAGCCAACATAGTGGATACCAGCGACCCTAATCGCCGTGTGCGGGGGCCGCGGGCCCGCCGCGGCGCAAGAATAAATCCACCACCCGAGTGCCGGTCGCGGACCTCGCCATAACGTGGCGATAACGACGAGAGCGGTGCAACGATCATCTCGCGGGTCGAGGGCATGGCGTACGATACGGGCATCACGTGGATATGGATCAGCAAGCGAACTGATGCGCCCCCACCCATGGGTTCGCTTGCGCCTGCTTTGCCATGTGTGCAGGGTGGGGTATCTACCTCCGGGTGAAGAAATCTGATGCGTTCGATTGGTGAAAGCCGCATGTGTACGATGATGCCCGCCGATGCTCGCGTCGCCATCTCTGGCGCCGAGCATTGGGGTGCTGGCGCGCGATCTTGGGGAGGTGGCGGGCGAGTTTCCATCGCAGGGAACTTCGCTGACAATCTCCGCCGCTCGTTTGGGTGACGGGCGCGACGTTGTCTCAACCTCAAGCCTACAAGATGTCCTTCGTTACGGGCGGTCTGCTCGTCAATGAGAGCGTGGAGGTCGCGCGGTTGCATGTGCCGGGTGAGGCATGGGAGGACACGCTCCGCCGAGCGATTGCCGAGGGTTTGGCCACGCTGCCCAAGGCGGCATCCCGCCGGCGCACCCTGCGCGAGATCGTAAACCGGCTCTCGCAGCTGAATGAGGATGAGCGCGCCTTCCTTGTGGAGCGTGCCGATCGCGCGGAGCAGGCGGCGCTTCTGTGGGTGGCCACTTGCCGTGCCTATCGCTTCGTTCGCGAATACGCGATCGAGGTCGTGTGTGAGCGGTATCTGTCCCATCGCCTCGACCTGCCCCCCGAAACCTTCGATCACCTGCTGGAAGCTAAGGCCGAGTGGGATGACGGGCTGGCTGCCATTGCGCCGACGACGGCGCATAAGCTGCGCCAGATACTGTTTCGCATGATGCGGGAGGCCGGCATCGTCGACCGCGCGCGCCGCATCCAGACCGCGAGCTTGTCGCGCGCGCTTCGGACATTGCTTGAAAGCACGGCACCTGCTGACCTCGCCGTGTTTCCGGGTGTTGCAAGTGAGCGGCCTTGAGATGCCGGCGGAAATGACCCCCCAGGCGCGCTTCGATCACCTGTTCCGGGTGCTCACCAGCGATCGTTTCCTCACACGTCAGGGGCTTGGCAACGAGGTGCCGTTCTTCATCTGCCCCTACCCGCCGGAGCAGGCGGTGGAGATGGAGGATGCGCGTCACCGCCTGCTCCGCCAGGTTTCCAACAAGAATGTGCGGGTTCTCGACATCAACCTGTTCGATCTGACCATCGACATGTTGACCGAACGCGGCATCCTGGACGAGGTTCTCGAAATCGAACCCGAGACCGGCAAGGACGAGCTACGCGAGTTGCTTCAAGGGGTTCTGGATCCGCGTCAGCACCTGGTCTCCCGGATCGCCGAGCGGATGCAGTCGCAGCCGCACGACGTGGTGTTCCTCTCCGGCGTCGGCGAGGTCTACCCCTATGTGCGCGCGAGCCTCGTGCTGGAAAACCTCCAAAGCACGGTCAAGCAGACCCCGCTGTTGATGTTCTTCCCCGGTGCGTATGTCGCCCATATGGGCCGGATGCTGGCGCTGCACCTTTTTGGCAAGGTGCCCCCGGAGCGCTACTACCGCGCGTTCGACGTTTTCAATTACGAGGTTTGACCCGATGACAGTGCTGCGCGACATTTTCGCCAAGCCGATCGACCGGCCCATCGATGGCGTGATCAAGGCCGATGACGAGGCCGGGCTGAAGCTGGAACTCGAAGAGTATGTCATCACCGGGGAAATCGCGCAGCGGCTTGAGCAGTTCCTGGACGCCTACAACAACTACGACAATGCGAACGGCGTGTGGATCTCGGGGTTTTTCGGCTCGGGCAAGTCGCATCTGCTCAAGATGATGGCTGTGCTTCTGGAAAACCGCGAGGTGGACGGTGTGCATGCGCTCGATGTGTTTCTGAACAAGCCTGAGGTTGCGGTGAACCCGATGTTGGCCGGTGCCTTGCGCAAGGCGGTGTCGGCTCCTTCGCGCAGCATCCTGTTCAACATCGACCAGAAGGCGGATGTGATCAGCCGCGGCGATGTGGATGCACTGCTGTCCGTGTTCCAGAAGGTCTTCGACGAGATGTGCGGCTACTACGGCAAGCAGCCGCATATCGCGCAATTCGAGCGTGATCTCGACA
>PUKW01000053.1 GCA_003550665.1 Paracoccaceae bacterium
GATCCGGATCGCCGTGCTCAACGGCTTCACCGCGCTCGGCATACCCGTCACCGGGGCCGTGGCATGAGTCTGTCCAGGGAAAAGGGAAGTCCGGCCATCAACCTATTTGTGCAACAAAGTCCCTTCGCCATGTCCTGTGCTCGCGATATCTGTCGCAAACGCTGGGCGATTTCGGTGGCTTCGGCGGCTGGCTGGTGGGTGATGGAGGATTCGAACCTCCGACTTCTTCGATGTGAACGAAGCGCTCTACCACTGAGCTAATCACCCGCGCCGCTGCGTGTAGCGCCGTGCGGCGTGCTGTGCAAGGGGCTCGGCGCCGCGCAACGCATGTTGCGCTTCGATTCGTGTTCCGGGTCCGACGCTCGCGAGCGGTGGCGGCCGGGACGCGGCCTTGGAGGTTCGCGTGGAGCCCGCAGGCATTGCCCCGCATGCCGGGCGCGGCGGAATCAGGGTCCTGCCGCGCGGAATTTCAATGCCCATACCCGGCCCGATCATGCAAGCGGTGCGGCGCCCGGGGGATTGCAAACCGCACGGCACTGCGCCAAGCGGGAGATCCATGCCGGCGCCCCGGCCGGCCCTCGCGGAGGTCACGATGAGCGAGAACGAGCGACGCATCCACAGGCCCGCGCGCGATCCACACCTGTTCCGCGCGATCCGTTTTCGCTCGGTCGAGTCGGCGAACCGGATCATGATGTCGCCGATGTGCCAGTATTCGGCCGAGGACGGGATGGTGAATGACTGGCATTTCGGCCATCTCGCGGCCCGCGCCGCAGGCGGTGTCGGCATCCTGTGCGTGGAGGCCACGCATGTCGCGCCGGAGGGGCGCATCACGCCGCAGTGTCTCGGGCTGTGGAACGACGCGCAGCGCGATGCGCTGGCGCGGATCGCGACGCATGTCGCCGGGCTCGGGGCGGTGCCGATGATCCAGCTCGGGCATGCCGGGCGCAAGGCCTCGGTCTCGCGGCCCTGGGAGGGCACGAAGCCGATCCCGCCGGCCGAGGGCGGCTGGGAGACGCTGGGCCCCTCGCCGATTCCGCAGACGCCCGAGGCGCCGCCGCCGCGCGAGATGACACGAGCCGACATCGCCGAAGTGGTCGAGCAGTTCCGCGCCGCGGTACGCCGCGCGCGCGAGGCGGGGGTTCGCATCCTCGAGATCCACGCCGCGCATGGCTACCTGCTGCATTCCTTCCTGTCGCCGCTGAGCAATCACCGCGGGGATGCCTATGGCGACGGCCCCTCCGGGCGCGCTCGGTTTCTCATGGAGGTGCTCGACGCGGCGCGCGCGGAGTGGCCGGACGCGCTGCCGCTCTTCGTGCGCATCTCGGCGAGCGACTGGTCCGAGGGCGGGCTCGACATCGCCGCGACGACCGAGCTCGCGCGGTGGCTTGCCGCACGCGGCGATGTCGACCTCGTCGACTGTTCCTCCGGCGGGGTGGATCATGCGCAGTCGATCCAGCCCTATCCCGGCTACCAGGTGCCCTTCGCCGAGGCGATCCGGCGCGACGCCGGCATCGCGACCGGGGCGGTGGGGCTGATCTCGGCGCCGGAGCATGCCGAGGAGATCGTCGCCGGGGGCCGCGCCGATCTCGTGATCCTCGGGCGCATCCTGCTGAACGATCCGCACTGGCCGCTGCACGCGGCGAACCGGCTGCGCGCCGGCAACCTGGCCTGGCCGGTTCAGTACGAGCGCGCGAACATCTTCTGAGGCCGTCGTGTTCGGTATTCGCGATGTCGAGATCGTGCAGGAGATCGTTCGCGCCGGGGGCTTTCGCGCCGCCGCGACGCGGCTCAACCTGACGCAGTCGGCGGTTTCGGCGCGCGTGTCGGGGGCCGAGGCCCGGCTCGGCATCGTGATCTTCGATCGCGCGCGCCGCGGCGCGCAGCTTACGGCGAAGGGCCGTGCCTTTCTCGAACAGGCGGAGCGGTTGCTGGCGATGCGCAATCGCATCGTCGCCGGGCTCGCTCACGAGGCGGGGTTTGCCGGCACGATCCGCATCGGCGTGGCCGAGACGATCGTGCATACTTGGCTGGCCGGGATGCTCACCCGGATGCGCGGGGCGCTGCCCGAGATGCGGCTCGAGCTGTCGGTGGATACCTCGCCGGCGCTCGGCGCCAAGCTGCTCGACGGCGATCTCGACGTGGCGGTCATGATGCGCGCGCTGGTGCCCAAGCGCGCCTTGAGGGTGCCCATCTACCGGTCCCCGGTGGAGTGGTTCGCCGCCGCGGATTACGCCGCGGGCGACGAGCCGCTCGGCATTGAGGCGCTCGCGGCGCATCCGATCATCACCTTCTCGCGCGGCACGCTGCCCTATTGCGAGCTCGAGGCGAAGCTGTCGATGAGCGAGGCGCCGCCCCTCTTTCACGCCTGCGCGTCGCTGTCGACGACGCTGCACCTGACGCGCGCGGGCTTCGGCATCGGGCTTATGCCCACCCCGATGGCCGACGATGACCGCGCCGCAGGACGGCTGCGCCGGGTGGCCACCAAGCCCGAGGCGGCGATGTCGGATCTGACCTTCGATGTCGCGCATCTGCCGGAACAGCCGCCGCGCCTCGTCCTCACCCTGTGCGATGCGGCGCGCGCCGCGATCGCGCGGACGGATGCTCGATCGTTTTGAGCGATCGAATTGATCGAATTTTGATCGATTGACGTGAACCCCGGGCTTTGGAACACTCAAGCCGCTGCCCATCGGGGCGCCGTTCGGGGAAGTGTGATGAAGAGCGTGTCCGATCCGGCCGTCCTGCGCCGCGAGATTCGCGCCGGCCGCTTCACCGGCCCGACCACCGGCCATGCCGGCGGATACCTTCAGGGCAACCTCGCGGTGCTTCCCGCCGCGCTCGCCGGGGATTTTCTCGCCTACTGCACGCGCAACCCCAAGCCGTGCCCGCTTCTGGGCGTCTCTGAGCCGGGGTCGGGCGCGATCCCGGCGCTCGGCGCCGACCTCGACCTGCGCACCGATGTGCCGCTCTACCGCGTCTTCAGCCCCGCGGGCCGGCGCGAGCGCGTCGCCGATGTGCGCGGCGACTGGCGCGATGACCTCGTGGCCTTCGTGCTCGGCTGTTCGTTCTCCTTCGAGGAGTCGCTGCAGCGCGCGGGGATACCGCTGCGCCACCTCGCGGCCGGGCGCAACGTGCCGATGTATATATCCGATATCGCGACCCGGGCGGCCGGCCCCTTCGGCGGGCCGATGGTGGTGTCGATGCGCGGCTTCAGCCCGGCCGACGCGATCCGCGCCATCGTCCTGTCGGAGCGCCACCCGCTCGCGCATGGCGCGCCGGTGCATATCGGCGATCCGGCGCGGATCGGCATCACCGACCTCGCCGCGCCGGATTTCGGCGATCCGCCGGTGCTCGAGCCGGGCGACATCCCGGTCTTCTGGGCCTGCGGGGTCACACCGCAGGTCGCGCTGCGCGCAGCCGAGCCCGAAATCGCTATCACGCACGAGCCCGGCTGCATGCTGGTGACCGATCTGCCGGCCGAGGGCGCGTCCATCGGCCTCAACGCGGCGTGAAACGCCGGATAAAACAGGGAAGGGAATGCAAATGATCAGGATCGTGAAACCCGGGCTCATCGCCGGGATCAGCGCGGTGGCCTTCGCCGCCGTGGCGACCGCCGACGACATCGACGAGGTCACGCTGTCGGTGGTCGGCAGCTGGAGCAACCTGCCACTCTACCAGGAATACGAGTCGCAGTACTGGACCGAGACGCTGCCCGAGCTGTCGGGCGGCAACATCTCCGTGGAGATGACCACCTTCGATCAGCTCGGCTCGGACGGCTCGGATGTCTACCGCATGCTGTCGGACGGGGTCTATGACGTGGGCATGACGGTGGCCGACTACACCGTCTCCGATGCGCCCGAGCTCGAGGCACTCGACGTGCCGCTGATCGCGCTCGAGGCCGATTTCGCCCGCGAGACGGTCGAGGCGGCGCGCGACTGGGTCGCCGACAGCATGCGCGAGCGGTTCGACTCGCATCTGCTCGCGATCGCGCCCTACCCGCCGCAGATCGTGTTCTGCCGCGACGAGGTCGCGGGGCTTGCCGATCTCGAGGACCGGCGCGTGCGTGGCTCGGGCCGGATGACGACGCAGTTCCTCGAGGCGCTCGGCGCCGAGGGCGTCAATATCGGTTTCGGCGAGGTGCCCGGCGCGCTCGAGCGCGGGGTGATCGACTGCGCGATCACCGGCGCGGGCTCGGGCTACAACGCCGGCTGGTGGGAGAGCACGACGCATCTTCTGGTGCTGCCGCTCGGCGGCTGGGACCCGGTGGTCACGGCGATGAACCTCGAGCGCTGGGAGAGCCTGTCGCAGGACACGCAGGCGCTCATCCAGGACTCCATCATCGCCGAGTTCGAGGACGCCGCCTGGGAGGATGCAATGGGCGCGCTCGAGCGCGATCTCGCCTGCCTGTCGGACGGCGAGTGCGAGATCGGCGAGAATGCCGGCATGACCATCGTCGAGGCCACCGACGAGGACATGCAGTTCGCCGTCGAGGCGCTCACCGACCGCGTTCTGCCCGACTGGGCCGGGCGCACCGACGCGGAATATGTCGAGCGCTGGAACGACACGGTCGGCGAGCTCGTCGATATCCGCGTCGAGACCGACTGAGCCGGGCGGTGACGGCCGGGCGCCGCCGCATCTGGCCGCTGGCCGTCATCCGGCTCATGGGCCGGATCAATTACGGCGTCGCGCTGCTGTGCGGTGCCGCGCTCCTCGCCACGGCGGTGCTGGTGCTCGCCGAGATCGTGCTGCGCCAGACCGCCGGGCGCGGGCTCGGCGGCTCCGACGAGATCGCGGGCTACGTGATGGCCGGGGTCGCGGCGTGGGGGTTCTCCTATGCGCTGGTGGAGCGCGCGCATGTGCGCATCGACGTGCTGACCGGGAGGCTGCCGCCGGGCGGGCGCGCGCTGTTCGATCTCGTCTCGCTGATGTCGGTGTGCGGGGTCGCGGCGGTGGTGTCGTTCTATGGCTGGTATGTCTTCGCGCGCTCGCTCGAGCGCGGATCGCGCGCCAACACGCCGCTCGAGACTCCGCTCTGGATCCCGCAATCGATCTGGGTGGCGGGCTGGATCTGGCTGACGCTGGTGGCCGGGGTGCTCACGATCTGCGTGGCTGCGCTCATCGCGATGCGCCGCTTCGGCGCGGTACACCGCGCCGCCGGGGTCGGCGCGGCGATCGAGGACAAGCCATGATCTACGCGGTCGGCGGCGCGCTTCTGGGGCTTCTGGCGCTGTCGCTGCCGGTGGGGGCGGTGCTGTTCCTGCTCGGCTTCGGGGTCGATCATTTCTTCTCGGCGTTTCCGCTGATCCGGGGGCTCGGGGAGCGCGTCTGGGGCTCGTCCAACAGCGGGCTTCTCATCGCGATCCCGTTCTTCGTTCTGCTGGGCGAGCTTCTGGTGCGCGCGGGCATCGCCGAGCGGACCTACCGCGCGCTCGATGCGTGGTTCTCCTGGCTGCCCGGCGGGCTGATCCACGCCAATATCGGCACCGCGACGATGTTTTCGGCCACCTCGGGCTCCTCGGTGGCGACCGCCGCCACCGTCGCCACCGTGGCGATGCCGCAGGCCGAGCGGCTGGGCTACGATCAGCGGCTGTTCGCAGGCGCGATCGCGGCGGGCGGCACGCTGGGGATCATGATCCCGCCCTCGATCAACCTGATCATCTACGGCTTTCTCACCGAGACCTCGATCCCGCGGCTGTTTCTCGCCGGGCTGGTGCCGGGGCTCATGCTGGCGGTGCTGTTCATGGTGATCACCGCGGCGCTGTGCTGGCTGCGCCCGGGGCTCGGCGGGCCGCGGCGGGGCGCGAGCTGGGCGGTGCGCCTTGGCGGGCTGCGCCACCTCGTGCCGCTGGTGGCGCTGTTCGCGGTGGTGATCGGGTCGATCTATGGCGGCTACGCCACGCCCACGGAGGCCGCCGCGATCGGCGTGGCGATGGCCGCCGGCATCGCAGCGGTCAATCGTGGGCTGTCCCTGAAGGTGCTGCGCGACTCGCTTCTGGGCACGGTGCGCACCACGGCGATGGTGATGTTCGTCATCGTGGGGGCGTATTTTCTCAACTACACCCTCGCCGCGGCGGGGCTGGGGCGCGAGCTGATCGCGCTGCTCGACGGGCTCGGGCTCGGCCCCTACCAGACGCTCTTCGTCGTCGTCGCGCTCTATATCGTGCTCGGGTTCTTCATCGAGACGATGGCGCTGATGATCGCGACGATCCCGATCGTGGTGCCGGTGATCACGGGGATGGGGTTCGATCCGATCTGGTTCGGCATCCTGATGATCCTGCTCGTGGAGATGGCGCTGATCACGCCGCCGGTGGGGCTCAACCTCTATGTCGTGCAAGCCGCGCGCGCCGAGGGCAGCTTCTCCGACGTGATGATCGGCGCGGTGCCCTATGTGCTGGGCATGTTCGCGATGGCGCTGTTGATCATCGCCTTTCCGCAGATCGTGCTGTTCCTGCCGGGCCTCTGAGCGGCCGGGCCAACCATAATGGAGCCATCATGGAGCTGACCTTCGAGACCGACACCGACGGCCCCCGCCGCATCGCGATCGACAACCTCGTCGTCGCCGGCTGGACCGCGCGCGACCGCGCCGCGCTCGAGCATCACATCGCCGAGCTGGCCGAGCATGGCGTGCCCGCGCCCTCGCAGGTGCCGCTCTATTACCGGGTGAGCGTGGACCTGCTGACCGGGGACGATGCGATCCAGGTGCTCGGGCCGGACAGCTCCGGCGAGGTCGAGCCGGTCCTTGTCGATGACGGCACGACGCTCTGGCTCGGGCTCGGCTCGGATCACACCGACCGCAAGCTCGAGGCCCACGGCGTCGCGATCTCCAAGCAGGCCTGCGCCAAGCCGCTCGCCGGGGCGCTGTGGCGCTTCGACGATCTGCGCGACCGGCTCGATACGCTCGAGCTTTCCGCCTGGATCCGCGACGACGACGCCGAGGGCTGGACGCTCTACCAGGAGGGCACGCTCGGCGCGATCCGCCCGCTGGGCGAGCTCATCGAGGCATCGCCGCTCGGGCAGGGCGCGCGCATGGCGCCGGGCACGGTGATGATGTGCGGCACGCTCGGCGCGCAGGGCGGGGTGCGCCCGGCGCGGCAGTTTCGCATGGAGCTGCGCGATCCGGCGCGCGAGCGGGCGATGACCCACAGCTATACCGCCGACTGGCTGCCCGTGATTGCGTGAGGGCGCGCTGGTGAGCGGCGCGGCGCTTGCCTTCGCGGCGCGGATGCTGGCCACGGCCGGAATCGTGCTCGCCGTCACGCTGGTCGTCGGGCGAGTGGGGCCGCGGCTCGGCGGGGTGGTGGCGGGGCTGCCGATCGTCGTGGGGCCGGGGCTGGTCTTTCTGGCGCTCGACGAGCCGCCCGCCTATGTCGCCGAGGCGGCGCTCTTCACGCTCGTGTCGCTGTCGGCGACGCAAGGGTTCATGCTAGCCTACGGCTCCGCCGCCCGTCGCTGGCGCCCTTTAAGCGCGATCGGGGCGGCGGTCGCGGCCTGGGCGCTGTGCGCGGCGGCGCTGTCGGGGGGAACGCCGGGGCCCTGGGGGGCGTTCGCGCTCTTCGTGGCGGCCGCGCTGGTGACGCGCTGGGCACTCGGCCGGCTGCGCCGCAAGCCGGATCACGCGCCGCCGGCGGGCGGGGGGGGCATGCTGCTGCTGCGCGCGGCACTCGCCGGGGTGCTCGTGGGAGCGATCACGGTGGCATCCGAGGCGCTCGGCCCGCGGCTCGCGGGGCTGCTGCTCGCCTATCCGGTGGGCATGACGGTGATCGCGGTGACGATTCATCAGCGCCAGGGCGCCGAGACCGCGATCGGCACGCTGCACGCGGCCGCGTTGGGCACGATCTCCATCGCCGCATTCGGGCTTGCGGTCGCGCTGCTCGCCGTGCCGCTCGGGGCGCTCACCGCACTCGGCCCGGCCCTGATCGCCGCGCTCGCCGTGACCGGCGCGCTGATTGTCGCACCGTCGCTGCGACCGGGGCGCATGACGCCTTGAGAGGGCAGGGGATCGGTTGAGCGGCCCCCCGGGGCGTACGGGGCAGGAGCGTGGCGCATCCACAAGGCGCGGGTCCGGGAGCGAGGCGGGGTCATCGCCGGTCCGGTGCAGCTTTTACCCGGCTTTATCCGTCCCGGCGGCGTCGATATCGAGCAGCGCCACGCCGATGCGCGCGCCGCTCTCGACATGGGCGTGCGCCGCGGCGGCGTCCGCGAGCGGCCAGCGCCGGCCCACCGGATGGCGCAACCGCCCCGCCCCGGTCCAGGCCGTGATCGCGCCGATCGCCGCCGCCCGCAGCTGCGGTGCGAGCTTGTAGAGCAGCACCATGCGCAGCGTGAGATTGGCGAACATCATCGGATAATAGGGCAGCACCGGCTCGGGCGCCGCCATCGAGCCATAGGCCGCGATAACCCCGCCATCGCGAAGCACCGCGCGCGACTGCGCCAGGTTGCCGCCGAACTCCACCTCCACGATCCGCGCCACGCCGCGTCCGTCCGTGGCGTCGAGGATCGCCGCGGTCGCATCCTCGCGACGGTAATCGATGACGACATCCGCGCCCATCGCGCGGGCGAAGTCGGCCTTCTCGGGGCTGCTCACCGTGGTGATGACCCGCGCGCCGTCGAGCCGGGCCATCTGGATCGCATAGGCGCCCACCGTGCCCGCACCGCCGGTGACCAGAACGTCCTCGCCGTGCAGCGGCCCATCCGTGAACAGGCACGCATATGCCGTCTGCGCCGGAATGCCGAGGCAGGCACCCTCGGCGTAATCCGCCGCATCGGGCAGCGGCACGGCGAGCCAGGCGGGCAGCGCGACATACTCCGCCGCCGTGCCATCCGCCCGCCCCCAGGCCGCGTTGTAGAGCCACACGCGCTCGCCCTCCCGCCTCGGGCAGACGCCCGGGCCGACTGCCACGATGCGCCCGGCGCCGTCGCTGTGGGGAACGACGCTTGCGAAGGGCAGCGGCCCGCGCGCCCCGGCGCGCGCCTTCACATCGGTGGGGTGCACGGCCGAGACCGCCATCGCGACCAGAACCTCGCCGGGGCCGGGCTCCGGGCGGTCGCGCTCGGCGAGGGTCAGGACATCGGCGGGGCCGGTCCGGTCGTATTCGATAACGCGCATGGGTGCCGCTCCGCTGTTTCGCGCCCCAGCTAGCCGCTTTCGCCCGCGCCGCGCAACACGCAGCGCGCGCTGTTTCCCGCACCCCGCGCCGTGCTAGATGCGCCGACAATGAAGAGGCCACCATGCTGCTCGAGATCGACGGGGTCGAGAAATCCTTTGGGACCGGTGACGGGGTGCTGCCGGTGCTGCGCGGCGTGTCGCTCGGGCTCGAGGCAGGGCGCAGCCTTGCGCTGACCGGCGAAAGCGGCTCGGGCAAGAGCACGCTGCTGCATCTCGCCGCCGGGCTCGATCAGCCCGATTCGGGCGCCATCCGGGTGCAGGGCGCCGATATCGCCGGGCTCGGTGATGCCGCGCGCGCGGCGCTGCGGCGCGACACGATCGGCCTCGTCTTTCAGCAGTTCAATCTCATCCCCTCGCTCGATGTGGGTGCCAATCTCGCCTTTCAGGCGCGCATGGCCGGGCGCCACGATCCGGCGCGCATCGCCGATCTCGCCGCGCGGCTCGGACTATCGGATTTCCTGCGCCGCTACCCGGAGCAGCTTTCCGGCGGACAGCAGCAGCGCGTGGCGATCGGGCGCACCCTCGCCGCGCGCCCCGCGCTCGTGCTCGCCGACGAGCCCACCGGCAATCTCGACGAGGCCACGGGCGACGCGGTGCTCGACCTGATGCTGGCGCTGGTGGCGCAGCAGGGGGCGGGGCTGCTTCTGGTGACGCATTCGCCGCGGCTCGCGGCGCGCTGTGACGCGCAGGCGCATCTGCGCGCGGGGCGGGTGGCGTGATGCGGCGCGTCGCGCTCGGCGCGCTGCTGTCGCATTGGAAACGACGGCCGGTGCAGCTGGCGATGCTGGTGCTCGGCCTGTCGCTCGCCACGGCGCTTTGGTCGGGGGTTCAGGCGATCAATGCCGAGGCCCGCGCTGCCTATGCCGAGGCCGCCGCGACGCTGGGGCAGGACCGGCTCGCGCGGCTGGTGCCGGCGGATGCGGCGCATGTCGACGAGGCGGATTTCGTCGCCCTGCGCCGCGCCGGGTGGCTGGTCGCGCCGGTGCTCGAGGGGCGGATGCGGCTCGGCGGCGAACGTGTCACGGTGATGGGGGTCGACCCGCTCACCGCGCCGCCGCAGGAAGGGCTCGCCGCGCTCGACGAGGATGACGGGCTGGCGGGGTTCACCGCGCCGCCGGGGCGCGGCCTCGCCGCGCCGGAGACGGCCGCCGAGCTCGCCGACGCGCCGCTGCCGGTCGAGCCGGCCCGCGGGATCGCCCCCGGCATCGTCATCGTCGATATCGGCATCGCGCAGAGGCTGCTCGATGCGCCGGGGCGGCTCTCCTATCTGCAGCTCCACCCTGATCAGCCCCCGGACCGTCCCGCCCTCTCGACGATCGCGCCGCAGCTCGAGGAGCGCCCGCACGATGACGCCGGCGAGCTCGCCCGGCTGACCGACAGCTTTCATCTCAACCTGACGGCGTTCGGCTTCCTGTCCTTCGCGGTGGGGCTTTTCATCGTGCATTCCGCCGTCGGGCTCGCCTTCGAGCAGCGCCGCCCGGTCTTTCGCACGCTACGCGCGCTCGGTCTGCCGGCGAGCAGCCTCATGGCGCTGCTCGTGGCCGAGCTGGCCGCGCTGGCGCTGATCGCCGGGGCGCTCGGGGTGGCGCTCGGCTATCTGGTGGCGGCGGTTCTGATGCCCGGGGTCGCGGCGACGCTGGGCGGGCTTTACGGGGCCGAAATTCCCGGCAGCGTCGCGCTGCGGCCGCAGTGGTGGCTTTCGGGGCTGGCCATCGCGCTTGCGGGCACGCTGGTGGCGGCGGCGCGGGATCTGTGGCGCACGGCGCGGCTGCCGGTGCTCGCGGCGGCGCGGCCGCGCGCCTGGGCGCTGATCTCGGAGCGCGCGCTGGCCGCGCAGCTCGGAGCGGCGGCGGTGCTGGCGCTCGTCGCGGTGGCGCTCGCACAGATCGGCGGCGGGCTCGTGGGGGGCTTCACGATGCTCGCGGCCCTGCTCCTGTCGGCCGCGCTCGCGCTGCCGGTGATCCTCTACGCGGTGCTGCGCGGCGCGCAGGCGCTGGCGCGCGGGCCGGTGGCGCAATGGTTCTGGGCCGATACGCGCCAGCAGCTTCCGGGGCTGTCGCTGGCGCTTATGGCGCTTCTGCTGGCGCTTGCGGCCAATATCGGCGTGGGCACGATGGTGTCGAGTTTCCGGCTGACCTTCACCGGCTGGCTCGATCAGCGCCTCGCCGCCGAGCTTTACGTCACCGCCCGCAGCGACGCCGAGGCCGAGGCGATCCGCGACTGGCTGGCGCCGCGCGCCGATGCGATCCTGCCGATCTGGTATGTCGAGGGCGATCTCGCGGGGCGGCCGGGCCGGGTCTATTCGGTGGCCGATCACGCCACCTACCGCGATCACTGGCCGCTGATCGATGCCGGCGCGCGGCCCTGGGAGCGCGTCGCCGCGGGCGAGGGCGTGCTCGTCAACGAGCAGCTCGCCCGCGCGGAAGGGCTGTGGGCCGGGGACGGGACGCTGGATCTGCCCGGCGGTCCGGAGCTGCCCGTGGTCGGGGTCTATTCCGACTACGGCAATCCGCAGCCGCAGGTGATGCTCGGTCTCGACGCCTTTACCCGCCACTACCCCGACGCTCCGCAGCGCCAGCACGGCGTGCGCGCCCCGCCCGAGGCGGTGCACGACCTCGCCGCCGAGCTGCGCGCCGAGTTCGACCTGCCAGACGCCAATGTCACCGACCAGGCCGAGGCCAAGCGCTTCTCGCTGCAGATCTTCGAGCGCACCTTCACGGTGACGCGCGCGCTCAACGTGCTCACGCTCGGCGTGGCGGGGGTGGCGCTTCTGGCGAGCCTCGTGACGCTGTCGGGGATGCGGCTGGCGCAGCTCGCGCCGGTCTGGGCGATGGGTCTGGGCCGGGCGCGGCTGGCGCGGCTCGAGCTGTGGCGCGCGCTGGCGCTGGCGGGGTTCACGGCGCTCGCGGCGCTGCCGGTGGGGCTGCTGCTCGCCTGGGTGCTGCTCGCGGTGATCAATGTGGAGGCGTTCGGATGGCGGCTGCCGCTGCATGTCTTTCCAGCCGACTGGGCGCGGCTCGGCGCGGTCGCGCTGGTCACCGGCGCGCTCGCCGCCGCCCTGCCCGCGCTGCGCCTTGCGCGCATCGCGCCTGCGCAACTCGTCAAGGTCTTTGCCCATGAACGCTAGAACGCTCGCACCGGCCCTTTCGCTTGCTCTTGGACTCGCCGGTGCCGCCCATGCGCAGGGCTTCGCTGATATGGGCGCCGATGCGGAAGGGTTCGCGATGCCCGAGCGCGGCACCGAGATCGCGTTCCCGCGCGATCACGGTGCGCATCCCGAGTACCGGATCGAATGGTGGTATCTGACCGCCAATCTGGAGGATGCGGACGGCACCGAATACGGCATCCAGTGGACGCTGTTTCGCGCCGCCAACGAGCCCGGCGAGGCCGAGGGCTGGGCGAGCCCGCAGGTCTGGATCGGCCATGCCGGGCTGACGACGCCCGACAATCATCACGCCGCCGAGCGCATGGCCCGCGGCGGTATCGGCCAGGCCGGGGTCACCGCCGCGCCCTTCGCCGCCTGGATCGATGACTGGCACATGACGAGCGCCGCGCCCGACGACGCCGACGCTCTCGACGCGCTGGAGCTCGCCGCGAATGCCGCGGATTTCGGCTTCACGCTTTCGGTCGAGGCCGACGGCCCGCTCGTCTTTCACGGCGATGAGGGCTATTCGGTGAAATCCGACAGCGGCGTGGCGAGCTACTATTACTCGCAGCCGCATTACCGCGCCGAAGGGGTGCTGCGGCTGCCGGAGGGCGACGTCGCCGTCGAAGGCTCGGCCTGGCTCGATCGGGAATGGTCGTCGCAGCCGCTCGAGGGCGCGCAATCGGGCTGGGACTGGTTCTCGCTGCATCTCGGGGATGGCGTGCGGCTGATGGCCGCGCAGGTGCGCGAGGGGCCCGAGACCGACTTCGTCGCCGGGACCTGGATCGAGGACGGCGCGGCGACGCCGCTCGACCGCGACGATCTGAGCCTCGCCCCGCTCGAGACCGCGCAGGTCGCGGGACGCGACGTGCCTGTACGCTGGCGCATCGAGCTGCCCGCGCGCGGCGTCGACATCACCACCGAGCCGGTCAACCCCGACAGCTGGATGGATCTGTTCATCCCCTACTGGGAAGGCCCGATCCGCGTATCGGGCAGCCATTCGGGGCGTGGATTCATGGAGCTGACCGGCTATGAGTGAGCGCCGCGCCCTTGCCCCGCGCGCCGCGTGCTCCTAAACCGGAGTGGTCGCAGGAGATCACGCGAGGCCATGTCGGACCCAGCCAACACCGATGAGCGACCGAAATCGAGGCGCCTGGGCGCGCTGCGCCAGCTATGGCCGTTCGTCGCGCCCTACGGCCTGCTGCTGGCCGCGGCGATCGCGGCGCTGGTGGCGACGGCGGCGGTGGCGCTGGCGCTGCCGCTCGCGGTGCGCCGGGTGGTCGACGAGTTCGCCGAAGGCACGTTCGAGCTGCTCAACGC
>PUKW01000264.1 GCA_003550665.1 Paracoccaceae bacterium
GGCAGTCGTCCAGCGCCGCGCACAGGGCCGCAAGCTCGTCGGTGCGGCCGATCAGCGGGCGCTCCGGCGGCCTCTCCTCGAACCCTTTGAAGCGATGGGTCTCGACCGCCTCGTCGAGCCCCTTCACCCGCGAATACTCCGGCGGATCGCAGCTGATGCGATCACCGAGCGCGTTATGAACGGTCGCGGAGATCAGCGTCTCGCCGCCCGTCGCCAGCCCGGCGAGGCGCGACGCGACATTGACCGAATCGCCGGTGAGCGTGAAGGCGGTGTCGCGCTGCGAGCCCTGCCCCTTGGTCGAGAAGATGACGTTGCCCGCAGCGACACCGATATGCACCGACAGCGTGCGGCCGAACTCGAGCGATATTTCCTCCATCGCCCGGTGCATCTCGACCGCGGCGCGCAAGGCGCGCTCGGCGTCGTCGCCGCGCGAGACGGGTGCGCCGAAGACCGCCATGACGCAGTCCCCGATATGGCTGTCCACCGTGCCGCCCATGCGCTTGACGATCTCGTCGAGCCGGCCGAAGAAGCTCGACAGAAGCGCGTGCATGTCCTCGGGCTCGAGCGCGCGCGAGAGCGCAGTGTAGCCGGTCAGATCGGCAAAGAGCGTGGTGACCTCGCGCCGTTCGGCACCGGCCGCGACGGCCGGCGCGTCGTCCGGTCGCGCCGCATCCGTCGCGCCGGGTGCCGGCATCGCCGCGGCGCGCCGGCTCTGCTCGGCGATCGCGGCCAGGATGCGCTTGCGGTGCCCGAGCGAGGCCACGCCGATATCCTTCAGGTCCTCGGCTGTCAGCTCCGGCAGAAGGTCGGGGTCGATATCGTTGTCCTCGAACGCCTGCGCATACCGTTCGAGCCCGAGCGCGGCGAGGAAGTCATGCACGCTCGTCATCGTGATCGGCCCCTGCCCCGCCGGGCAGCGCAGGGATCGCGACGCGGCAGAGCCATGCAACTGACCGGCGATGCCACTCCTGCGCCGGCACCCGGGCGCGCAATCGGCGCACGCATGGAAACGCTCAAGGTCACCACGCAAAGGCCTGATATTGCGCAGAAAGTGACGATACCATCCCTGGCAGGGTAGGTGCCGTGCACGGTCGCGTCAATGCTGTCGAATTCTCGATTTTTAGCAATAAAGAAAGGCTCCTGACAGGACGGCACCGCCTCGACACGCTACATCCATGCATCACGGTCGGCATCATGGACGCACGCGAACTCATGGCCTATCACTCGCGCATGACGTGTGTCCATGCGATGCAGGTAAGTCACGACCCGCGGGATGCCGGGGTCGATCGGGGAGACGCGGCGATGTGGCGGAACAACAGCAACATGACCTGCGAAGATCGGCAGGGCCTGCAATGACGGGTTTGCCGCTGGCGCAGCATGTCTATGATCTGGCCGGTTTCCTGGGCACGCTGTGCTATCTCGGATCCTACACCGCGCTGCAGCTCGGGGTGATCCGCGGCAATGGCTACATCTACGCCACGCTCAACCTCTTCGCGGCCTCGCTGGTGCTCCTCGGTCTTGCGGCGCAGTTCAACCTGTCCGTCGCGCTCCTGCAGATCTGCTGGATCGCGGTCAGCGTGATCGGCATCCTGCGCATCTTCATGCTGACCCGGGCGGTGCGGTTCAACGCCGAAGAAAAGGCGCTGATCGCCGACAAGCTGCCGGGGCTTTCGAAGATCGCCGCGCGGCGGTTTCTGGACCTGGGGCTCTGGGTGGACGCGCCGGCGGGCACGCGGCTCATGACCGAGGGCGAGTGCCACGGCGTGCTGATCTATCTCGCCTCGGGATCGGCCGATGTGCATGCCTCGGGCGCGCATGTCGGCACGGTGGGTCCGGGCAGTTTCCTTGGCGAGATGACCGTGCTTCAGGGCGAGCCCGCGACCGCCACAGTGGATCTGGCACAGCCGTCCCGCTATTTCCGGGTGGAGGCCGGGAAGCTGCGCGACTTCGGGGCGCGCGACGCCGAATTCCAGCTGCAACTCGAAAATGCGCTGAGCCGCGACACGCGGATGAAGCTCGTCGCCGCCAACCGGCGCCTGTGGGGGCAGGCGCAGTATGAGCGCGGCGTCGGCGGATGACGCCCCCGATCGATCCTTCGACAGGGAGACGGAGATGAGCTTCGGGACGCTGCTTGCCGCCCTGCTTCTGTTTCAGCTCAAGCACCTCATCGCGGATTTCGCGCTGCAGACGCCGGCGATGATCCGCACCAAGGGGGTGTATGGCCGGCGCGGTGGCTTGCAGCACGCCGCGATCCATGTGCTCGCCAGCGCGCCGATCCTGGCCTGGATCGGGATCGGGATCCCCCTGTTGCTCGGCCTGCTGGCGGCCGAGTTCGTCCTTCACTACCACATCGACTGGGGCAAGGAGCGGCTCGGGCGCGTGGTGGGCCTCGTCCAGGACCGGCGGCTCTACTGGTTCGTCCTGGGGGTCGACCAGGCGCTGCACCAGATCACCTATATCGGCATGCTCTGGATCATCGTCCTTTGATTGACGATGTCCGGGATGCGTTGGCATGGCCGGCGACGTGACGGCATGTCTGCTGGCGAAGGGTGCCGTATCTGCAACTGCCAGCCCCTGCCCTCCACACCGCCATGGCAGTGCCCCGTGAAGTGGCGCAGGACCTGGCGTCTGGATGGCTGGTGCGACTCGTTCACTGCGCGGCGATCGCGACCGCCGTGCCCGCCGACCGCTCGGTGCTTGCCGATAGCTTGGCCTCCGCGCCGGGTCAATGAGCGGAGAAAGTCGGCCCAGAACGTCTCGGCTTCCGAAGGCATTACGGTAATCCCCAGGATCTCGCGCCGGCCGTCGGCGTTGACAGCAACGGCCACTATCACCGCCATGGAGAGCAAGCCATTGTCGCGCCATTGGTCCGAGCGACAATGGCGGCCCGTCCGCCCTCGCGCAGCTTCACATAGGTGGCGTCGAGCCACAGGAAGGGCCAGTCCCCCTCGAGAGGCCGGTTCAGGAACGCTTGCACCCGCTCGTCGATCTCCTCGCACAGCCGCGAGAC
>PUKW01000234.1 GCA_003550665.1 Paracoccaceae bacterium
CCGGAGGAGACCGACCGCGTCTATGCCCGCCGCTGCGTGCCGCGCAAGGCCCGGCTCGACCTGATCTACCAGCGCCGGCGCAGCCTCGGGCTCGATCTGTGGCTGATCTGGCTGACGCTGGGGCGCGCCACCGGGCTCGTCCCGCGCACCGGTCGGTTGCCGCGCGGGCCGGGGCGGCCTTTTCGCCGTGCGCACACCCGCGTGGATTGAATCGGGGCACACGCCGCTTGTGCGGGCGCCGCCGATGGTGTGGGCTTGGACCCGGTTAGTTTGAGTATGCCATGTCCAGTCCTGGTTACCCTGCTGGAATTATATCCGGTCCCGCGCGATGATCCTGTCGCTGCCCGAGTTCGGTGCGACGGCCGCTTTCGATGTCTGTGTCGTCGGCAGCGGCCCGGCGGGGATGACGCTGGCCACGGCGCTGCACGCGGCGGGCAAGCGGGTGCTGGTGCTCGAAGCCGGGGGGCGGGAGTATTCCGACCGCTCGCAGGAGGTCTATCGCGGCGAGGTGCGCGGCGACGCCTATCACGGGCTCGATTATTCGCGGCTGCGCTATTTCGGCGGCACTTCCAATCACTGGGCCGGCCGCTGCCGGCCGCTCGACGCGGTCGATTTCGAGCCCCGCGCGGGCATTGACGGGACCGGCTGGCCCATCGCGAAGCGCGATCTCGACCCCTACGGCGCGGCGGCCGCGCGGATTCTGAGGATTCCGGGCGGGTTCTCGGACGAGCCGCTGGCGCACGGGGTGGAGCGGCTGGAGTATCAATGGAGCGATCCGCTGGTCCGTTTCGGGCCGGACTATCTGCCGCTGTTCGAAGCGGAGCAGGGGCCGGTGCTTTGCCTGCAGGCCAATGTCACCGGGCTGAGCACCGGGAACGGCCGTGTTACCGCCGCCGCCGTGCAGGATTACGAGGGACATTCGGCACAGATCCGCGCCGGCAGCTTCGTCCTCGCCTGTGGCGCGATCGAGAACAGCCGGCTCTTGCTGCATTTCGACGCCGCCGCGCAGGGCCGGCTGGTGCCGCGCAACGATATCCTGGGCCGGTATATGACGGTTCATCCGCATACGCGGGTGGGGGATGTGATTCTCGAGGCGTTCGATCCGGAAGCGGAGTCGTTCTTTGCGCTTGACGCGGCGACCAGGCGCGAGCTGGGACTGCTCAATTGCCAGATGGCGATTTCCGAACCACCCCAGCCGGACAGCCGGGCCCGCGCCCTCGCTTACGATCTTGCCTGCATCGCGCCGGGGATCGGCTCCTGGATCTGGGAGCGGATGGGGCGCGATCTGGTCTGCGGGGCCCCGGTGATCGCGACCTGGGAGCAGGCGCCAGACGCCGGCAACCGGGTCACGCTGAGCTCCAGCGCCGCCGACATCTTCGGGATTCCCGCGCCCGTGCTGCATCTGCATGGCATCCCGGAGGACCGGCGCACCGTCAGGGAGAGCCTGATCCGCTACGGCGAATTCCTGGCGCGTAGCGGGTCGGGGCGGGTGCGCATGGCGCCCTGGCTGAGTGACGAGTCGGCGTTTCCCGAGGGGTGGCTCATGGGTCAGTATCACCAGATGGGCGGCACCCGCATGAGCGCGCGCGCCGGTGACGGGGTGGTGGACCCGAACCTGAAGGTCTGGGGGCAGGACAATCTCTATGTCGTCGGCAGCTCCGTCTTTCCCACCGGGGGGCATGCCAACCCGACCTATACCATCGTGCAGCTTGCGCTGCGGCTGGCGGATCGTCTCGCGCCGCGCCTGTGACGGCGGCCGGCGGCCGCCGCTTGCGGGCGGCGGCGGCGAAAGCGCTGGCCGATGCGGCCGGGGTACCGTTATACGGGGCGGGATGGCGTGTACACGGGGCGGGATGGCGTGAAAGCGCCCCAGCGGGTCGAACCGGCGCGGGCCGGGGCCGGGTGCCGGGATGGTGGAGTGCATGATCGAGTTCCTGAAGGCGCTGAGTCGACCGCAAAAGCAGGCGATCCTGCTGGTGGTCGATCTCGTGCTGGTGCCGGTGGCGCTGGCGCTGGCGCTGATGGTGCAGTTCTCCACGCTCGCGCCGTTCGCCGGGCTCGACGGAATCGGGCTGGTCACGGCGGTTCTGGTGCTGCTCACCGCGGCGCTGGCGGCGGCGCTCGGCATCCACCAGATCCAGCTGAAATCCTACGAGATCTGGGCGCTCGGCAAGACCGCGCTCTTGGCGCTCGCGCTCGGGGTGACCTTCGCGGTGCTGGCCTATCTCGCCGGGCTCGAGCTGCCGGTGGGCAGCTATGCCGTCTTCGCGGTGTTCTTCCTGACGCTGTCGGCGGGGATGCGGATGCTGATGCTGCAGATCCTGCTGGTGATCTACCGGCGCGACGAGGGGTTCAGCCGGGTGCTGATCTACGGCGCCGGCACCACCGGGCGCCAGCTCGCCCTCGCGCTCAAGACGCATGACTCGATCGAGGCCGTCGCCTTCGTCGATGACAACCCGGTGCTGCAGAAACTCACCGTGGCGGGGCTGCCGGTGCATGCGCCGGCGCGGCTGGGCCGGTTGCTGCGCAGCCGCGGCATCGACCGGGTGCTCATCGCGATGCCCTCGCTGAGCCAGCCGCGCCAGGCCGAGATCGCCCGGCGCATCGCCGATCTGGGCGTCGAGGTGCAGGCGCTGCCCTCCTTCGCGCAGCTCGTGGGCGAGGAGGCGCTGCTCGACAAGCTCGCCCCGGTGCTGCCCGGCGCCTTCCTGGGGCGCGACAAGCTCGACGCCGCGCTCGCGGGGGGCTGCGAGACCTATGCCGGGCGCGTGGTGCTGATCTCGGGGGCAGGGGGGTCCATCGGCTCCGAGCTGTGCCGGCAGGTCCTCAATTGCCGGCCGGCGCGGCTGGTGCTGCTGGAGCTGTCGGAATACGCGCTCTACAATATCGAGCGCGAGCTGCGCAGCATGGCCGGCGACACGGGCGTCGAGATCGTGCCCGTGCTCGGCACCGTCACCGACCGGCGCCACATCGCGCATGTGCTCGCCGCGCA
>PUKW01000246.1 GCA_003550665.1 Paracoccaceae bacterium
CTGAACCCCATAGAGATGGCTTTCTCGAAACTGAAGTCGCTGATCAGAAAGGCCGCTGCGCGAACCTACGATCACCTCTGGGCAGCCGTCGGCCAGGTCTGCGACCTGTTCTCAGACGAGGAGTGCTACAACTTCTTCAAGGCAGCAGGCCATGAGGCCGATTAACCGCGACACGCTCTAGAGCATGTCGCGCAAGAGTGGGGACCGGTCTTGCGCTCCTCGGGCATGCGATTTCAAGAGGTTAGAGGGCGGCGCGTGAATACGAATCAACGCGACGCACCCCATGACACCTTCCAGCCCCGACCACGACTGACATCATGGCCCCGCCGCCCCTGAGCGCCGCTGCCACGAGGTTGGCATGTTCTCCTGCCAGCCTGCGCGGTGCAGGAGTGGTGTATCGTCCTGAAACGCGGGATGGCCGAGGCAGAGCCAGGCGGCGAACTCCCAGCCTTCCGGCACATCGAAAAGCGCCTCCATCACATGCGGATCGAGGATCGAAACCATGCCGAGGCCGAGATTCTCCGCTCGGGCCGCGAGCCACAGCGTGTGGATCGCCATGGCGGTGGACTGGCGCAGGGTGTCCGGCATCGTCTGGCGACCAAGCCCGTGGCCTTCGGGCGGGCTGGTTTCGGTAAAGACGGCGAGCTGCACCGGCGCGCGGTCCAGCCCGGCGAGCTTGAGCCTGCGGTAGGCGTCCGCCTGCGCGCCGTCATAGAGCGCCGCGGCGCGGGCATTCGCCGCCGTGAAGTTCTCGCGCACCGCGGCACGCAGTTCGGGCGCATCGACCATGAGCACCCGCCATGGGCGCGAATTGCCGACCGACGGGGCCAGATTCATCGCGGATTGCAGCCTTTCCAGGGTCTGTTCATCCACCGGATCGGTGCTGAAATGGCGCACGTCACGGCGCCATGTCAGCAGCTCCCACAGCGCGGCGCGATGGCTTGAATCGAATTCCAAGGCCGGGTTCCTTCGCAGATGACCCGCTCGGGATCCCGGCAAGGCCTATCCACGTGGCGTGCCATGTTCAAACCTTTCCGCCCTGTTCCGAGATGGCGGCACGCAGGTCATGCGACGGCGGAACAGCCCCGCCAGCGCGGGGTGTGCCGTGGCGCGGCCGATCCTGCGACCCGGTCGGGACGGTAGGGTGCATTCGCGCGGGCGTAAAAAGTGCCAGGACAGGAGCGCCTCACCGAAGCCCTTGCCCCCCAGGTCGCGACCGGGAGCGCGAGGTAGATGAGGCCGCGACCGAGCACTCCCAGACCGATGGGCAGCGATGATGCGGTCTGCACCCGGGAGCGCAGGGCCAGAAGCGCCTTGAGGCGGGCCGGCTCAGTGGGTGCTCCGTGGCAGTCGCCGTCCCGCGCCGCCGCGGCGATGGCATCGCGATGGCGCCTGAAGCGTGGCACTGCAAAGGCGATGCCGCATTCTTCGAACGCAGGATTGGTAGTGACGATGATCGAGGTGCGCTCATACGGGCGTCTTATGAGGTGGAGTCAATCCCGGTCAGCAAGCCATCCTGATGCCTCGGCGCACGCTGCCTGCGAGGAGGACAACGAATTTCCGCGGGATCATCCCCGGAAGCGCCAGTGGGTGTCAATGTCGAGGCCGGTTAATTCTCCGACGCCATCATAGGAGGGGCCAAGGAGGGCGCGAAAGTGGTCATACTCTTCTTCGGTCAGCGCATTTGTGGTTCTCGAGACATTCTTCATCTCGCCCAGCGGGGCAGGGCCCGGTTCCAGACCCAGCCACCCTGACAAGTCGCCCTGAAGCCGTTCGCTGAACATCGTCTCATAAAGGTCGATAAAGAGCCGCTCGCGCCCGAATACGCCATACAGCTTTCGCAGTGTTTCCGGGTAGCTGCCGCGCCTGATCGCATCCGGGCGGGTGACGGATTGCTCCATCCGCGCAATCTCTCCGGCTTTGCCCGGTTTGACTGTGTCACCGCGCAGATTCATCCGAACGATGGATTGCAGCCGGTAGACTGGATCGCGCATCAGAAAAACCGGGAAGACACTGACCCCCCGGCGTGCAAATTCGGCATCGATCATGGCGAAAGTTTCCGACCGAAGCGTCGCATAAGCCGGTGTGAAATCACCAGCGAGATGTATATCAGGATTCAGGAAACGCGCGGCAAAATAGTCGAAATAGGCGTCGGTATTGAGAATGAAATCCATTCTGCGGATGGCGTTTCTGGCCTTCAAAGTTTGCGAGTCCTGCTTCAATGCCGCCAGTGCAGACTTGCGCGCGCGCGCGTGAAAGCCTTTCGGTCTGCTCTCGACGGCATCGAAAACATGGTATTCCTTCCGAAAACCGAAATCGCTGAAAGGTTGCTGCGACAGGTAGTGATGCAACCAGGTTGTGCCTGCCTTCTGCGCACCAACGCCGAGGATGAAACGCTTCTGTCGCATCTGGCGCCCTTTCGGAAACTGGTTTTCAGAACACGGGTTTCTTGTAGCTGCCCGGCTCCATGAACGCCAGCAGCGAGGCAAGGTCGTCCGGGGGCTGCACCTGGAGGAAATCGGCCAGCTGTCCGATAAATCCTTCCGGGTTTCGTGAGGCGCGCTCGTAAGAGACCATCAGCACAGGGGAGCCGGCCGATTGCGCCAGGTTCAGGTTTTCGAGTTCCATGCGCAGCCGCCGGCGCAATTCGTGAAAGGTGGCGCGATCGTTTGCCGGGCGCGCGCGAAGCGTTGCGGGTACCGGATCACGGTGAACGAGGACCAGATGGGGATTGCGCAGGAGCGGCAGGACCTCCTCCAGGTACCGGGCGGCCCGGGGATATTTCCAGCCCCAGAGCGTGTGATCTTGGTTGCGCGCGGCGATTACCTCGGGCAGGCGGGCCTTGAATGCGCCCATGGGCAGGCTCTTGTCGATATCCGGATTGAACAGCGGGTCCTCGACATTGGACAGCAGGTCATCACCCATGAACACGCCCAACCCCGCAATTGCGCCCGCGACCATCGACGTTCCGCCGCGCGGCGTGCC
>PUKW01000270.1 GCA_003550665.1 Paracoccaceae bacterium
CCGTCACAGGCGCAAAAGCACGTCATCCACAACGAGGCGCTGGAGCGGCTCGACATTCTCGTGCAGCTCACCGTCGAGGCCTTCGGCGCCACCGAGCCGCCGAGCCTGCCCGAGCCCGGCGCGGTCTATGCGCTGGGAAGCGGTGCGACCGGCGCCTGGGCCGGCCATGACGGCGAACTCGCCGCCTGGGTGGGCGAGGCGTGGCTGTTCATCACGCCGCGCACCGGCTGGCGCGCCGCGGCAAGCGATGGCGCACAGCTGCGGATCTGGGACGGGGCGGACTGGGCGGCGCCGCTCGACGGGCTCGACCGGCTCGGCATCAACACGAGCGCCGACAGCACGAACCGCCTCGCCGTGGCGGCGCCGGCGACGCTGCTCAACCACGAGGACGGCGACCACCGGCTGGTGATCAACAAGGCCGGTGCGGCGGACACGGCGACGGCGGTCTTTCAGTCGGGCTTTTCCGGGCGCGCGGAGATGGGGCTCGCGGGGGAGGACGACTTCTCCTTCAAGGTCAGCCCGGACGGCGCGAGCTGGATCGAGGCGCTGCGCATCGGCACGGATGGCGGGGTCGAGACGGAGGGGCACCGGGTCCATCATCGCGGCAACGTGCTGGGCAGTGTCGGGCTGAGCGGCGGGACGCCCACCGGCGCGATCATCGAGGAAGGATCGAACGCCAACGGCACCTACGTCAAGTTTGCCGACGGCACCATGCTGGTGGCAACGGTTTACGGCCCCCAGCTCGACGCGGCCTTCAAGCGCGGCGAGGTCTGGGCGTCGGATCCGCACCAGCTTGCGTTTCCGGCCGTATTCTCGGGTATTCCGGCGGTCTGGTACGAGATCGTCTCGCCGCCCCAGGGCTATGCCTTCGCGGCGCGGTTCAACACCGATGGCACGCTGACCGAGGAGACCGGCAATTACCGCATTCTCGGCGCGCGCGAATGGGACATGAGCGATGGCGATGACGGCCCGCAGCTGCGGGCGCTGGCCTGGGGGAGGTGGAACTGATGCGCATAAGGCTGATCGTGCAGGCGAGCGACCGCGACACGGATGTTTCGGTTGCCGGCGACATCGTCACGGTGAACGGGACCGACTACGATCTTTCCGCGGTGCCCGAAGGCGGCGAGGGCTGGCCCGGGGGCGGCGGGCACCCTTTTCTCGGGCCGATCCGGCGCGAGGACGGGCAGATCGTCTGCGCGGTGAAATACCGCTATGACAGCCGCACCGCCGCGCCGCACCAGCCCGTCGATCCCGGGGCACGGAGCCTCGAGATCACCGCGGGGCCGGTGCCCGACCCGATCCAGCGCAGGGAGAGCTGAATGTTCAGAATGGAGATCCGCAGCGCCGAGGAACGCGACGCCGAAGCCCGCGCGCGGCGCGCCGAGCGCATGCGCCACAAGCGCGATCAGCTCCTGGCAGGCTGCGACTGGACCCAGATGGAGGACGCGCCCGTCGATCGGGCGGCCTGGGCGCGTTACCGGCAGAAGCTGCGCGATGTGACGGCGCATCCGCAATGGCCCGACATGTCCTGGCCGCACCCGCCCGGCAAGCCGTAGCGCGGGTTGCGCGCCGGCCGGTGATCCCACAGTATCGCCCTTCGGGCAATTCGGGGGATCGCGGTCAACATGCCTGTGCGGGCCGTCTTCAGCACGGACGGCTTTCTGGCGCTGCGCCTGCGCGGGGCGGACCCGCAGGCGCCGCCGCGGGTCGAGGCCGGGGATGCGACGCTTGCGATCGTCATGCCGGGGGCGCGTGGCGAGGTGATCGTGCCGCTGCCCGGCTGGATCTGGCAGGTGGCGGCGCGCACGCCGCGCGGCGATGCCGTGCTTCGCTGCGTGGATGGCGCGGGGCGGGATCGCATCCATGCGCTGAGTCCGCAGCGGGTCCTCGACCGGCTCGCCGCGCTTGCGCGTGACCCGGTCGAGAGCCATGACCGCTTCGCGCTGGTGGCCGCGCTCGAGCATGTGCATCACGCCGGGCTGTGGCCGCAGCTCACCGCGCCGCTGCGCGATTTCTGCGCCGCCGCCGCCGCGGCCACGGGGCTGTCGGATTTCGCGCCGGCCGCCGCCGCCCGCGATACGCCGGCCGCCGCCGCGCGGGCCGGGGCGCATGACCTGCTCAAGCGGATCGGGGCCGCGCTGCGTACGGCGGCCCCCGATGAGGCCGCCGCGATCGTGCGCGCGCATTGCGCGCAGGCGGCGCCGGATGATGCGGCCCGGCAGGCGCTCATGCGCGCGCTGACGCCGCATTTCTGCCGCATCGACCGGGTCGCGGCGCTCCATGAGGTGCTGCCCGAGGCGCCAGGCGGATCCCGGCCCTGGGAGCTCGCCGCGGCGCTGCCCGGCCAGGCGCTGCGCGGCGAGCACGACACGGTCGCGCAGACGCTCGCGCAGCTCGGGCAGAGTCCCGGGCAATGGACCGGCCCCGAGGCGGTCGCCTGGACGCTGCGGCATGTCCTGCAGGCCGGGCCGGGTGCGGGGCGCGACGCGGTGATCGGCGCCTTCCTGAGCTATCTCGATTCCCAGGCGGGGCGGTATTACGGCTTCGCGCCGCATGCCGCGCTGCGCGATGCGGCGCTGCGCGTGCTGGCCGCCCGGGCCGCGCTGCCGGAGCCGCTGCAGCATCGCGCCGCCTTGAGCCTGATGCGCTGTTACGGCCTCTCGCCGGGGTTCTGGCGCGCGGTGGCGGCGCAGGAGGGGCCGCTGCCGGCACCGTTGCCGGACGGGCAGGCGGCCTTTGCCGCGCTCCTCGCGCAGCCCGGCGGCGCCGGGGGCATCGCGGCGCTGCAGCGGCTGGCGCGGTGCGGCGCGGCACAGGCCGAACGGGTGCAACTCGAGTTTGCGGGGCCGGGGGGCGCTCAGGCCCCGGACGGGGCGGCGGCGCTGCGCGCGCTGGCGGCGCCGGGGGCGCGGGCGCGCCCGGAACTCGCCCGCGCCGCTGCCGAGGCGCAGCGCGCCGCCGATCCCGACATTC
>PUKW01000191.1 GCA_003550665.1 Paracoccaceae bacterium
AATAGCGGGCTCATTGCAGCTCCTCCGTTGGTAGCCAGCAGATCGCCAGCATGGTGATTAGGAAAGTGATGGTGATCGCGGCCGTCATGGCTTGGTCCGTTCGTCGAGCTCAACGACAGCGAGCGCGAGCGCTTGGAGCAGCCGGTTACGGTCCACCGGCCTGTTCGACACGTACCTGCGGACGTACGCGAGTCCCGCGTCCCGGTTCTGCGCGTCAAGCCCGAGCTCCAGCGGACGTGCGTCCGTCGACTTCCTGTTCCACCAGCTCATGCCTTACCTCCCGTGAGCTCGGCGGCCCACTCCCGAATCGCCAGGCGGTTCAGCTCGTCGCCGCGCCGCGTGTAGTAGTCGTGAAGCTGCTTCGCGACGCTGGCTGCCGCGCCACGTGTGGCGAACGGGTCCGCGTAGACGAACGACGGCTCACCGTCTTCCTCGATCACGGAGAAGTCGACGACGAACCATGCCTGCCGGTAGCCGCGTGCGATTTCGTCGACAGTGGGGCTCGCCTGCAGGTAGCCGAAACGTCCGGCGACGTGCACTGCCTGTGCGTATGTGGTGTCCATGTGTCCCTCCCTAGGACGTGGCCGCCGCTGCGGCCTGTGTGTAGAACACTAGACGCTGCGCGTCCGGTGTGTCAACTCCGGCCGCAGTCCTCGCAGACGGGCGGCCGGCCCATCATCTCGACCCACGCCTCGACGTAGTCGGCGTCGATCCGTTCCCACACGTCGAGCGGCGTCCGGTACTCGCGACGCTCCGGCGCGTGCCGGTACTCGGACTGCCCGTACGACCCCATGTGGTCGACGCACGAGATGCGTCCGGTGTGGCTGCTGTAAAGGCTCGAAGTGATGGCGGTCATGCGAGCACCTCCACCGGGCGGTCCGTGCCGTCGGAAAGCAGAACGTGCAGCGTGTAGTTGCGGCCGGTGCGACGGGTCAGCACCTCGACCTCGTCGTGCGCGGCGTCTGCGGTCGCGAACGTCCCTAGGTGCGGCAGCGGGCACATGGTGGTGCCGAGCTGGTAGCCGATGGCGGCGGTCATGCCGCCACCGCCGCGACCGTCGCGCCCATCGTGTGCTTCAGGCCGATGTCGACCTTCGCGATGGACCAGCCAGTCGTGCGGACGAAGCCGGCCGACTCCAGCGCGGCGTCGATGCGACGAAGGATGGTGGACCCGTCGGCGAGGACCGAGATGATCTGGTCGTCGACCTGAACCTGAACGCCGCCGCCTTCGACGGTGGAGGCGAACGCCTGGGTGGTGGTGATGGTCATGCTGTCCCTCCCGAGACTGTGGGCCGGCTTCTCCGTCCCTCTGTGTAGCATACTACACACGCACGGACGCAGGCGTCAATAGGCTAGTTCTGCGGATTTCGACAGATTCAGGCCAACTTCGCATGACGGGACCGCATCAGCCCCACACTTCGCGCCCATTCCGGCTCCGCATGCACCCGACGGTGGCACTCCGCATCCAGCCCCACCAGGTTCTCCAGCCGGTGCGGATCAGGACCGGCCCTCCCGGCGATGTGATGCACGTCCGTCATCGCAGCCATCCCACACCACTCGCACATCCCGTTCCCACGCTCCCACACCTGCTGCCGGCGTGCCGGATACACCGCGTCACGCTTCCGACGCCTGTCCGACACCGCCTTCACCGTGCGAGCTCCATCTCCGACCGAGACACAGAAAGTATCGACCGGAGCGCATCAAGCTGCGACCGGCGAGATCGCAACGCTTCGAGGGCAGCCTGCCGTGTCGCCTCCGCCACATCCCGAGTCCGACGGGCATCCGCACACGCCGCATCCACGTCCGCCTGCCGCTGACCGGCCAGACCGTCCGCCACCTCATGCCACGCACGGGCCTTCGCCAGCCGGTACGCATGCTCCGCCTCCGCCACCTCGACGGCAGCCTGACGCAACGCCTGGACACCCGCGTCGATCAGCCCCGACAGCCGGCGTGCCTCACCGACGAGCTGCTGCAGGTCATCCATGCTCATGCTCGATGTGCGCTACCCGTTCGATGCGCTTCAGCCGTGCACGCAGCTCGTCGTTCAGACGCTCCAAGTACGCCACCTTCAGCGCGAGGAGCCTCAGATCAGATGCAGCTGCTTCTGACGGTCCCAGATCTGCCACGGTTCCCTCCTTCCAGCCCTGATGTCGCGCCGGTCCTGCTCCGTCGTCGCCGCACGGATGCCCAGCTCACGCTCCGGATTACCGTCGAGCGCATCCATCAGGCATGTGCCCATCACCGGGCACCGGTTGCACACGTCCACGATTTCGTCCGGCACACGGTCCGCGAACCAGTCCAGTTCGGTATTCGCCACGCATGCGGCCTGCCTGTTCCACTCCCTCATCGTCTTCCCTCCCACATCGTTCCGAACACGAAACCTCCCACGAGGCACGCGATTCCATACAGGTACACGGCTGCGAGGGTCATCGTCCCATCACCTCGCACGGCCCGCCCAGCGAGTCCAGCCAGTAGCCGGCAGCCATCACCCGGTCCAGCGTGATGTCCCACCCGACTTCCGCCTGCAGCCAGTCGAACAGGCAGTCAGAGTCCGCCTCGATCCGCTGCCAGTCCTCGTCGGTCAGCAGCGCGTCAATGACCGGCGTCTCGACCGGCTCGGGCTCGACAGTCCGTTCGACGACCTCGACCTGGTAGACGACCGCAGGTTCCGGCCACACCGCCACCGCGACCGCGCCTGCCAGCCCTGCGCCTCCGATAGCACCGATGCCGAGCACCATGAGGAAGTACCTCATCCTCCGGCCTCCTCGATGACCTTCCGCAGCTTCGCGATGGTCGCCTGCGCGTTCTGCTCCGACTTCACCCCGAAGTCCCGCGCCTTCTTCGTATCGACCAGATCCTCCGCAGCAGTCAGCAGGACTTCCATCTCCGCGAGCAGCTCACGGGACGGTCCGGACGGCTGCTGCTGGTCCGCCCGACGGTTCCGCACCTCATTCGCCGACG
>PUKW01000324.1 GCA_003550665.1 Paracoccaceae bacterium
GGTCATGAAATAGCGCGTCATGCGCGCATCGGTGACGGTGACGGGGCCGCCGCGCGCGACCTGCTCCTGAAACAGCGGGATCACCGAGCCCGACGAGCCCAGCACGTTGCCGAAGCGCACCATCGCGAAGACCGTGCCGCCGCCGCGCCGCGCCAGATCGGCGACGACGAGCTCGGCCAGCCGCTTGGAGGCCCCCATCACGCCGACGGGGCGCACCGCCTTGTCCGTCGAGACCAGGATGAACCGCGCCACCCCGGCCTCGCGCGCCGCCCGCGCCAGGGTGCGCGTGCCCAGCACGTTGTTGGCCAGCCCCGCCAGCGGGTTCGTCTCGACGAGGGGGACATGCTTGTAGGCGGCGGCGTGCAGCACGATCTCGATGCCCTGCCCGGCCAGCACATGGGCGACATGGCGCCGGTCCGTGACGGTGCCGAGCACGGGCACGATCTCGGTGCCCAGATCGCCGGCCATGCTGCGCAGCTCGCGCTCGATGTTGTAGAGCGCGTATTCCGACAGCTCCATGAGCACCAGCCGCGCGGGCCGGCAATTGAGGATCTGCCGGCACAGCTCGGAGCCGATCGAGCCGCCGGCGCCGGAGATCAGCACCACGCGCCCGGCATAGGTCTCGCAGCCGCCCGCGAGCGCGGCGTCGAGCCTGTCGCGCCCGAGGAACTGCCCCGGAAGCACCGGGGCGAGCTTGTCGAGCAGTTCCTCCTCGCCCACGAGCTGCGCGAAGGAGGGCAGCGCCTGCACCTCGACGCCCAGATCGGCGACGCGCCGGGCGATCTCGGCCTGGCGCGGCTGGCTCAGCGACGGCATCGCGATCAGCACCCGGTCGATGCCGCGCGCCCGGATCAGCCGGCCCAGCCGCGCCGGCGCATGCACCGGCAGCCCCGCCACGGTGAGTTTCTGCAGCATCGGGCTGTCATCGACGAAGGCGACGGCCTCGATCGAATCATGGGTCTTGAGCGCGAGGGCGAGCTGGCGCCCGGTGGTCCCGGCGCCGTAGATCAGCACCCGGCTGTGACCCTGGTCGCGCCGATAGATCGCCAGCAGGAGCTGCAGCATCAGCATCCGCGCCCCCGCCGACAGCGTCAGGAAGAACACCGCGAAGATCACGTAGCTGCCCGCCGGCAGCTCGAGCCCGGCGAGCCAGGCCAGCGCCGCGAAGCCCGCCCCGAGCGCGAACGCCAGCGCCGCGGTCTTGCCGAGCGCCCAGATCTCGTAGGATTTCAGCTGGATCTGGTGAATGCCGAGCGCCGCCGCCAGCGCCGCGGCGAGCCCCATCAGCACCGCCGTCACGAGCCCGATTTCCCCGAGCCCGGCGAACGGCGCCAGCGTCGAGAACTGCACCATCAGCGCCAGCGCCAGCGCCACCGGCACCAGCAGAAGATCGACGGCGAGCAGGATCGCCTGCTTCTGCGGCCGGCTCATCACCTTCACGAGTTCGAGCATGCACTCCACCGTCCCCGCAACCGGCCCCGGCCCGCGCCGGTCCGATCCGCATGTGGCGTATTCACGCCGTTCCCATCATATAATGGTACCCCGGCCGCATCGGCCAGCGCTTTCGCCACCGCCGCGCACCACCGGCAAAAGCCGGCCAGCAGCTCAGAGCCACCGACTGAGATGATCGGCCAGCCGCAACGAGAGCTGAACGATGGTATAGGTCGGATTGGCATGTCCCCCGGTGGGGAAGACGGAACTGCCGGCAACATACAGATTGCCCTGCCCCCAGACCTTGAGATTGCCATCCACCACCCCGTCGCCGGCGCGCGCGCTCATGCGGGTGCCGCCCATGTGGTGATACTGGCTCATGAGCCAGTCATCGGGAAACTCCGGCGCGTCCTCGGCCCTGAGCCACTCGCGCAGCAGGAGCCGCCCACCCCCGGTCCGGGCTAGCCATTCGCCGTAATGCAGTGCCGCGGCGCGAACGGTCCGGCGATCCTGTTGCGTGCCGGACAGATGCAGAACCGTGCGGGGGATGCCGAAATGATCCCGCTCGCTATCGCTCAGCGTGATGCGGTTGTCGCGGTGCGGAGCCTGCTCCCAGACCATCCTGACATCGGCATCGCAGGTGAGGTCGCGGCCCAGCCGCGCATAGGCCCAGTCACCGAGGCGCGGCGCGCTGCAGGCCAGATCCGCCGCCAGCGTCCGCGCCCAGCCCCCCTGTGACGGGCCGGGATAAACATTGATATTGCAGTTGAGCATCCCGCTTTCGCGCAGCACTATCTCGCTCGGCCCCAGAAAGCGCGGCTCCGTGGTGGGGGCATCCGCCGCATCGGCGAGCACCGCATGCCCGATCTGCGAATCGGGATGCTCCATCCAGTAGCGGCCGAGCGCGGCTGCCTCGGGAATCAGGCGGCCACCAGCCTCAGCGTTGAAGTGCAACAGCAGCCGGCTGTTCTCGATCGCGCCGCAGGCGAGCACGAAAATCCCGGCCTGCGCGCGCGCGATATTGCCGTCGAAATCGCGCACATGCGCCGCGCGCACCCGGCCCTGCTCCGTCTCCAGCCCGGTGAGATTGGCCTCGAGGCACAGCGCCGGCTCGGTCGCGGACTCGAAGGCGGGCCCGTATTTCTTGCCGAAAAGCACCGGCGGATCACCCCACTGAAACGCCAGCCGCCGCATCCCGTGCGACAGCTCGGTATCCGAGACCCCGCCCGGAATCTCGAGAATGCGCGCAGCCGCCTCGGCATAGGGATCGAGATCGCGCTTCGTGATGGGCCAGCCGGTCCCGTCAATGCCCTCGCGGGGCTCGAAATCGACCGCGTCGAGCGGCCGGCAGCGGCCGGCCCAGTGATTGGAGGTGCCGCCGAGATAGCGCAGCCGGGGAACGTCGAGCGCGTGATAGTCGTCGCCGCGCACTTCGCCGCGATAGATCTCCTGGGAGCGGTCGGAATACTCCCGCCCGCCGGCTTCGAGCACCCGCACCCGCTTGCCCGCCGCGTGCAGA
>PUKW01000071.1 GCA_003550665.1 Paracoccaceae bacterium
ATCTCAAGCCGGCCTCCGAATTCCGGATTCTCGGCACTGACGCGATGCGCGTCGATGTGCCCGACAAATCCACCGGGCGCGCGATCTACGCCACCGATATCCGGCTCGACGGGATGCTGCATGCCACCGTGGCACGCGCGCCGGTACGCGGCCAGACGGTGGGCAGCTTCAACGAAGGTGATGTGTCCGTGATGCCCGGCATCATGGGGGTCGTCGATCTCGGCCACGGCGTTGCCGTGGTGGCGCAGACCGTGCCTGAAGCCCTCGCCGCGCGCGCCGCGCTCGAGATCGACTGGCACGGCGAGCCGGACGGGCTGGCCATCGATTCCGACCGCGACCGGGAGGAGTATCTCGCCCGGCTCACTTTCGAGCCCGACTCCCATGATGTCGTGTTCTCGGAGAATGGCGACCCGATCGCGACCATCGAGCAGGCCGAGCGCGTCGTGGAGCGCTACGTGGTGTCGGAATACTGCTATCACGCCCAGATGGAGCCGATGAGCGCCGTCGCGCATGTCCGCGACGGCGGCGTCGAGGTCTGGACCGGCACGCAATGGCAATCCATGGCGCGCGGCCGCGCCGCCGAGATCGCCGGGGTTGACCCCGAGGATGTCACCATCCACCAGCTCTATATGGGCGGCGGCTTCGGCCGGCGGGCGCATACCGAGTATATCGACGACGTGGTGGCAATCGCGGCGGAGTTCGACGTGCCGGTCAAGCTCATGCTCTCGCGCGAGGATGACGTGGCCTCGGGCCGCCTGCGCCCGCTGGTGGCGCAGCACGTGTCCATGAGCCTCGATGATGAGGGCCGCATCACCGCGCTGCGTCACGCCGTCGCCTGCGAGCCCGTCTCGCCCTACATGTACGGGCAGGAGCGCTGGGAGGCCGATGAGGGCATGGACCTGATCACCATGCGCGGGGCGAGCCTGCCGCATTACGCCGTCGAGCATCAGCGCGCCGAGCATTTCTACGAGATGCGCGGGGCGCGCGTCGCGGCGTGGCGCGGCATCGGCGCGGGCTACACCAAGTTCGCGCTCGAGGTGATGATCGACGAGATCGCCCGCGAGGCCGGGCAGGACCCGCTCGACTACCGCCTCGCGATGGCGGGCTCCGACCGGCTCAACAGGGTGCTCGAGCGCGTGGCCGCGATGTCGGGCTGGCGCGACGGCGCCGGGGAGGGGCGCGCGAAGGGCCTCGCCTTCGCCGAATACGGCGACAGTCTCGCCGCCGTGGTCGCGGAAATCTCGCTCGATGACGGGGCGATCACCGTGCATAACCTCTGGGCCGTGGCGGATGCGGGGCTCGCCCTGCAGCCCCACAATATCCGCGCGCAGATGGAGGGTGGCATGCTCTTCGGGTTGAGCGCGGCGCTCAAGGAAGAGGTGACCATCCGCGACGGGGTCGTGCAGCAGTCGAATTTCGACGACTACCCGATCCTGCGCATGGACGAGACGCCCGAGATCGAGGTCGATATCGTCGAAGGGTCGGATGCGCCCTACGAAGTCGGCGAGCTCGGCCTGCCAGCGGTCGCCCCCGCGATCGCCAATGCGGTGCTCGCGATGACGGGCCGCGCGCCCGCGCATCTGCCGATGACGCCCGAGCGCATGCGCACGCTGCTCGACACCTGAGCGGCCCCGGCCCGCGCCCCTCTGGCGCGGGCCGATTGCATCGCCGCCGCATCGCCGCTATCTGCGGGCGGTAACAGTGAGGCGATGCCGTGAAGAAACCCGCCTGGGTGATCGAGAAGGAGCGCGACCGCCGGGCGGCCGCGGCACAGACGGTGTGGCTGTTCGGGCTGCACGCGGTGCGCGATGCGCTGCTCAACCCCGCGCGCGAGCGGCTGCGCCTGATCGTGACCCGCAACGCCGCCGACAGGCTCGCCGATGCCATCGCCGAAGCCGGGCTGACCCCGGAGATCGCGGATGCGCGCCGCTTTTCCGCGCCGCTCGATCCGGGCTCCGTCCATCAGGGGGCCGCGCTCGAAGTGCGCCCGCTCGACTGGGGCGGGATCGAGGATTATATCGCCGACCCGGCGCCGGTGCTGCTGCTCGACCGGGTGTCGGACCCGCACAATGTCGGCGCGGTGCTGCGCTCGGCGGAGGTGTTCGGCGCGGCGGCGGTGATCGCCCCGGCGCGATACTCCGCGCCCGAGACCGGCGCGCTCGCCAAGGCGGCCTCCGGGGCGCTCGAACGCCAGCCCTATCTGCGGGTGCGCAATCTCGGCGCGGCGATCGTGACGCTGCGCGAGGCCGGGCGCGAGATCCTCGGCCTCGACGGCGAGGCCGACACGACGCTGGCGCAGGGGCTCGCCGGTGAGGGGCCCGTGGGGCTTGTCCTGGGCGCGGAAGGGCCGGGGATGCGCGCCGGGACGCGATCCGCCTGCACGCGGATCGTCCGCATTCCGGCGGCCGGACGATTCGGGTCGCTCAACGTCTCGAACGCCGCGGCCGTCGCGCTCTATGCGGCCATGTCGGGCTGAACCGGCTTGCGCATGACTTCACATATTTGCGATAACCCTTTAAAAGCGTGCGAAAGCTTCTACCTTGATGTCAGAGGCGTGATTTTGGAACAGTCGCGTTTCTCTTCACTGTCCCTCGTTCCGCGACTGGCGCCCGGCTCAGCCGGGCGCTTTTTTTGATCCGCTAACCGGCTCAACCCTGCATGTCAAAGCCGAGTGCCTTGCCGACGGTGTAGATGTCCTTGTCGCCGCGGCCGCACATGTTCATCACCATCAGGTGGTCGCGCGGCAATTCCGGCGCGATCTTGAACACATGCGCCAGCGCATGGCTCGGCTCGAGCGCGGGGATGATCCCCTCAAGCGCGCAGCAGTTCTGGAACGCCTCGAGCGCCTCGACGTCGGTGATCGCGACATACTCCGCCCGCCCGCTCTCGTGCAGCCAGGCATGCTCGGGCCCGATCCCGGGGTAGTCGAGCCCCGCCGAGATCGAGTGCCCCTCGAGGATCTGCCCGTCCGCGTCCTGCAACAGGTAGGTGCGGTTGCCGTGCAGCACGCCGGGGCGTCCGCCCGTCAGGCTCGCGCAATGCTCCATCGCGTCGCTCACCCCCTTGCCGCCGGCTTCGACGCCAATGATGCGCACCTCGCGGTCATCGAGAAACGGGTGAAACAGCCCCATCGCGTTGGAGCCGCCGCCGATCGCGGCGACGAGGCTGTCGGGCAGCCGGCCCTCGGCGGCGTGCATCTGCGTGCGCACCTCCTTGCCGATGATCGACTGGAAATCGCGCACCATGGCCGGGTAGGGGTGAGGGCCGGCGACGGTGCCGATGCAGTAGAAGGTGTCGCGCACATTCGTCACCCAGTCGCGCAGCGCGTCGTTCATCGCGTCCTTGAGGGTGCCGCGCCCGGAGGTCACGGGGATCACCTCGGCGCCCAAGAGCTTCATGCGAAAGACGTTGGGGCGTTGGCGCTCGACGTCATGCGCGCCCATGTAAACAACGCATTGCAGCCCGAACTTCGCGCAGACCGTGGCAGTGGCGACGCCGTGCTGGCCCGCCCCGGTCTCGGCGATGATGCGCGACTTGCCCATCCGCCGGGCGAGCAGGATCTGGCCGAGCACATTGTTGATCTTGTGCGCGCCGGTGTGGTTGAGCTCGTCGCGCTTGAGATAGATCTTCGCGCCGCCGAGATGCTCGGTGAGCCGTTCGGCATGATAGAGCGGGCTCGGGCGGCCGACGTAATGCGTCCAGAGCTCGTCCATCTGCGCCCAGAAGGAGTCGTCGGTCTTGGCGCGCTGATACTGCGCGTCGAGCTCGAGCAGCAGCGGCATCAGCGTCTCGGAGACGAAACGGCCGCCGAAGGTCCCGAAATGGCCCTGCTCATCCGGCCCGGCCATGAAGGAATTGATCAGATCCTCAGGCATGCTGTCTCCCCTGTGCCGCCGCGACGAAGGCGGCCATGCGTTGCGCGTCCTTGATCCCCCGCGCGCGCTCCACGCCGGAGGACACATCCACCTGCCGCGCCCCCGTCAGCCGCAGCGCCTCGGCGACGTTATCGGCCGTCAGCCCGCCCGCGAGCATCCACGGCACCGGCCAGCGCCGGCCCGCGATCAGCGTCCAGTCGAAGGCGAGCCCGTTTCCGCCGGGCACTGCCGCGCCGGGCGCGGGTTTGGCATCGACGAGGATCTGGTCCGCGACGCGGGCATGGGCCTCCAGGGCGACGAGATCGTCCGGACCGGCGACGCCCACGGCCTTCATCACCGGCCGACCGAAGTGTGCCCGTACCTCGGCAACGCGCGCCGGGCTCTCGCGGCCATGCAGCTGTAGCATGTCGATCGGCACCGCCTCCAGAAGCGCGCCGAGCGTGCGGTCATCGGCATCGACCGTGAGCGCAACCTTGACGATGCCCGCAGGCGCGGCCAGAGCCGCGTCGCGCGCCGCGGCGAGATCGAGGCTGCGCGGCGAGGGCGGATAGAACACGAAGCCGAGATAGGCCGCCCCGGCCCGCACGGCATCACCCACGTCCCGCGCGTGGCGCAGGCCGCAGATCTTGACGGCGATGCTCATGCGGTCACTCGAGGGCGCGGCTTTGCGACGCGGGCTTGTCGCCGAGGAGTTCGGCAAGCTCGTCGTCCGGTGTCTTGCGCGCCGCTTTGCCGTCGCCGCGCCGCGCGAGCTCGCGCCGCGCCCGCCGCGCCTCGGCCCGGTAGCGATATTCGCGCATCCATTCCCAGAAGAACCCGACCAGCAGGCCCAGCGCGACCCCGCCGAGCACCACCAAAAACAACGGGATGCTGATGTCGTGCTGGAACCCGACGAAGGCCGCAAGATCATCGGGCAGAAGCTGGAGCGTGACCATCTGCCGGTTGGCCAGCGCCACGATCAGCAGCACCACCGCAACGAGGCCCAGGACAGCGTATTTGATAATGCGTATCACGTCTCTACTCCGTATGCCCGTTCAGCCGGTCATGCAGCAGCTTGCCGGTCTTGAAGAACGGCACGTGCTTTTCCTCGACCTCGACCTGTTCGCCGGTTCGCGGGTTGCGCCCGGTGCGCGCCTCGCGCCGCTTGACGGAAAAGGCGCCGAAGCCGCGCAACTCGACACGCTCGCCGCGGGCCATCGCGGCGATGATTTCCTCGAAGATCGTGTTCACGATCCGCTCGGCGTGACGCTGCTGCAGATGCGGGTTCTCGTCCGCGATCTTCTGGATCAGTTCCGACCGGATCATGCCTGCATCCCCCTGGGTCGATCGTGCCGCGGGCACGCGCTAACCCGATTTACTATAGGGTTTTTTCGCGCCGGCTCAAACATAAAGGTGGCTTGCATCGATGCGCCGGGGCTGGTGTCGGACGGCCCCGCAACGGGTGCGGGGCCGTTCGCTTTCAAGGATCAGCGCTTGTCCTGATCGCCCTTGAGCGCCGCGCCGAGGATGTCGCCGAGCGAGGCGCCCGATTCGGAGGAGCCGAACTGCTCGACCGCCTCCTTTTCCTCGGCGATCTCGCGCGCCTTGATCGACAGGCCGAGTTTGCGCGCCTTCGAGTCCACGCTGGTGACGCGGGCATCGACCTTGTTGCCGACCTGGAAGCGGTCCGGACGCTGCTCGGAGCGATCGCGCGACAGGTCGGAGCGGCGGATGAACGACTTCATCCCGTTATACTCGACCTCGATGCCGCCCTCCTCGATGGAGGTGACCGTCACGGTGACGATCGAGCCGCGCTTGACGCCCTCGATGGCATCCGAGAAGCTGTCATTCTCCAGCGCCTTGATCGACAGCGACACGCGCTCGCGCTCGGCGTCCACCTCGGTGACCACGGCCTCGACCGTGTCGCCCTTGCGGAACTCCTGGATCGCGTCCTCCCCGCGCTGGTCCCAGCTGATATCCGACAGGTGCACCATCCCGTCGATGTCGCCCTCGAGGCCCACGAACAGCCCGAACTCGGTGATGTTCTTGACTTCGCCCTCGACCTTGGTGCCGACCGGGTGAGTCTCGGCGAGCTGCTCCCACGGGTTGCGCATGGTCTGCTTGAGCCCGAGCGAGACGCGCCGCTTGGCGCTGTCGATCTCGAGCACCATGACCTCGACCTCCTGGCTGGTGGAGACGATCTTGCCGGGATGGACGTTCTTCTTGGTCCAGCTCATCTCGGAGACATGCACCAGACCCTCGACGCCGGGCTCGAGCTCGACGAAGGCGCCGTAATCGGTGATGTTGGTCACGCGCCCCTTGTGCACCGAGCCGAGCGGGAACTTGGCCTCGACGCTGTCCCACGGATCTTCCTGCAGCTGCTTGATGCCGAGGCTGATGCGGTGGGTCTCCTTGTTGATCTTGATGACCTGGACCTTGAGGGTCTCGCCGATCGACAGGATCTCGGAAGGGTGGTTGACGCGCCGCCAGGCCATGTCGGTGACGTGCAAAAGCCCGTCCACGCCGCCGAGATCGACGAAGGCGCCGTATTCTGTGATGTTCTTGACCACGCCGTCCACGGTGTCGCCCTCGGTCAGCTTGGCGATGACTTCGGCGCGCTGCTCGGCGCGCGACTCCTCGAGGATGGCGCGGCGCGAGACCACGATATTGCCGCGGCGGCGGTCCATCTTGAGGATCTGGAAGGGTTGCTTGAGACCCATCAGCGGGCCCGCGTCGCGCACCGGGCGCACATCGACCTGGCTGCCGGGCAGGAACGCCACCGCGCCGCCGAGATCGACGGTGAAGCCGCCCTTGACGCGCCCGAAGATCGCGCCCTCGACGCGCTCCTCGTCAGCATAGGCCTTCTCCAGACGGTCCCAGGCGGCCTCGCGGCGGGCCTTCTCGCGGCTGACCACGGCCTCGCCGCGGGCATTCTCGACACGCTCGAGGAAGACCTCGACCTCGTCGCCCACTTCGATCTGCGCGTCCTCGCCGGGATTGGCGAATTCCTTGAGATCCACACGGCCTTCCATCTTGTAGCCGACATCGACGATGGCCTGGCCGGCCTCGATGGCGATGACCTTGCCCTTGACGACCGAGCCTTCGGTCGGGGTGTCGATTTCGAGGCTTTCGTTCAGGAGGGCCTCGAAGTCCTCCATGCTTGGCGTAGAGCTCATACAGTCATGGTCCTTTATCAAACATTTCCGGCCGCGCGGTTGGCTCCGCCGGTCTATGACGTGTCGTGGGGTCCGCAATGCGAACGGGGCCGGTGCATCATGCCCGACCCTGCCCGATCTGCTCTTGAACGGTGCGAACCGCCTTCTCGACTGCCGCGTCTATAGTCAATTCGGTGGTGTCGAGCAAGAGCGCATCGGGCGCCGCACTCAGCGGCGCTTCGGCGCGCGCGCTGTCGCGCGCATCGCGCGCGCGCAAGTCATCGAGGATCTCGGCCTCGCCGCGCGGATCGCCCGCCGCGCTCAGCTCGAGCCAGCGGCGATGCGCGCGCACCGCGTCCGAGGCGGTCACGTAGAGCTTCACCTCCGCCTGCGGGCAGATCACCGTGCCGATATCGCGCCCGTCGAGCACCGCGCCGCCGTCGCGGCGGGCAACGTCGCGCTGAAACTGCACCAGCGCGGCGCGCACATCGGGCATCGCTGCGACCTCGCTCGCCGCCTGGCCCGCCGCGCCCGAGCGCAGATCGGCGCGGTCGAGATCGGCGAGGCGAAGCCCCTCCGCGGCGGCCACGGGATCGGCCCCGTCGCGCACCTTCGCCCCGACTGCGCGATACAGGAGCCCGGTGTCGAGATGCGCAAAACCGAACCGCGCCGCGAGCGCGCGACCGATCGTGCCCTTGCCCGACGCCGCGGGCCCGTCGATGGCAACGGTGAATTTCATGCGCCCCCCCGCGTGATCGTGTCCGCGCCGAGGCCAACCATCAGCCCGGCAAAGCCCGGAAAGCTCGTCTCGATGGGCCGCGCGTCATCGACGGTCACCGGCGCGCGCGCCGCCAGTCCGAGGCACAGGAACGCCATCGCGATGCGGTGGTCGAGCCGGCTCGACACCGTCGCGCCGCCCGGCACCCCATCCGCCCCGCACCCCTCGACGGTGAGGCTGTCCTCGGTCTGCGCGACGCGGATGCCGCAGGCTTTGAGTCCCGTGGCCATCGCGTCGATGCGGTCGCTCTCCTTGACGCGCAGCTCGCCGATGCCGCGCATGACCGTCGTGCCCTCGGCCGTGGCGGCGAGCGCGGCGAGGATCGGGTATTCGTCGATCATGCTCGCCGCGCGTTCGGGCGGCACCTCGACGCCGCGCAGCGCGCCAAAGCGCACCCGCAGATCGGCGACCGGCTCGCCGCCCTCGTCGCGGGCGTCCTCGACGGCGATGTCGGCGCCCATCTCCATGAGCGTCTCATAAAGCCCCGCCCGCGTCGGGTTGCGGCTCACCGCGGGCACGGTGATCCCGGAGCCCGGCACCATCAGCGCCGCGCAGACGGGAAACGCCGCCGAGGACGGATCGCGCGGCACCGCGACGGCCTGCGGCACGAGCTCGGGCTGCCCCGTGAGCGTGATCGCCCGGCCCTCGGCGGTATCAGCGATCTCGATCGCGGCCCCGAAACCCGCGAGCATGCGCTCCGTGTGATCGCGCGTCGCCGTGCCTTCGGTGATGACCGTCTGTCCCGGCGCCCCCAGCCCCGCCAGAAGCAGCGCCGACTTCACTTGCGCCGACGCCACCGGCACCCGGTAGTCGAGCGGCACCGGCATCGCCGCCCCCGCCACCGTCATCGGAAGCCGCCCGCCCGCGCGCCCGAGCACCCGCGCGCCCATCGCCGTCAGCGGGTCGGTCACGCGGCCCATCGGCCGGGCATTCAGGCTGGCGTCGCCCGTGAATGTCGCGGTGATCGGCGTCGCCGCCATCGCCCCGATGATGAGCCGCACCCCGGTGCCCGAATTGCCGCAATCGATGATCCGGTCCGGCTCGGCGAACCCGCCCACGCCGACGCCGTGCACCGACCAGGCGCCATCACTGTGGCGCGTCACTTCGGCGCCGAAAGCGCGCATCGCCGTCGCCGTGGCGAGCACGTCCTCGCCCTCGAGAAGCCCGGTGATGCGCGTCTCGCCCACGGTGAGCGCGCCGAGAATCAGCGCGCGGTGGCTGATCGACTTGTCGCCGGGCAGCGCGGCCGCCCCCGAAAGCGGGCCGCTCGCGCGTGCCGTCATGGCATGGGGCAGGTCGGTCATGGGCGGCTCCAGGCTGTCGCACGCGCCTGCGATAGCGCAGCCACGCGCCGTGGTCCACCGCCCGGTGCCCGCCGCGGCCAAGCGCGGCGCGCCGCGGATGCGGCGCCAACGGGGCCAGCGCGGCGCATCGCGCCGCACCGCAAGGTCACGGCCCCCTTTCGCCGCCGCCCATCGCGCCCTATAAGCGCCCGGGATCACGCCGGAGACACGCATGCGCAGCGCCGACATCACCCGCACCACCACCGAGACGGCGATCACCGTCTCGGTCGCCCTCGACGGCACCGGCCGCGCCGATGTCGCCACCGGGGTGGGCTTTTTCGATCACATGCTCGACCAGCTCGCGCGCCATTCGCTCATCGACATCACGCTGCGCGCCGAGGGCGATCTGCATATCGACGCGCATCACACCGTCGAGGATTGCGGCATCGCGCTCGGCCAGGCGCTGGCCGCCGCACTCGGCGACAAGCGCGGCATCCGGCGCTACGGCGCCTGCCTGCTGCCCATGGATGACGCGCTGGTGCGCGCCGCGCTCGATCTCTCGGCGCGGCCTTTCCTTGCCTGGGGCGTGGATTTCCCGACCGCGAAGATCGGCGATTTCGACACCGAGCTCGTGCGCGAATTCTTCCAGGCGCTCGCCACACATGGCGGCATCACCCTGCATGTGGACGCGCTGCGCGGCGTGAGCAGCCACCACATCGCGGAGGCCTCCTTCAAGGCGCTCGCCCGTGCGCTGCGCGACGCCGTCGAGCCCGACCCGCGCAAGGGCGACGCGATCCCGTCGACGAAGGGCGCGCTATGACCACGGTCCTCGTCGATTACGAGAGCGGCAATCTGCACTCCGCGCAAAAGGCGTTCGAGCGCATGTCCGCCGAAGCGGGCACCGGGGAGGTGATCGTCTCCGCGCGGGCCGAGGATGTCGCCCGCGCCGAGCGCATCGTACTGCCCGGCGACGGCGCCTTTCCTGCCTGCCGCCGTGCGCTCGACGCCGTCGACGGCATGACCGAGGCGCTGCACGAGGTCGTGATTTCGCGCGGGCGGCCCTTTCTGGGCATCTGCGTGGGCATGCAGCTCATGGCCACGCGCGGGCTCGAATACACCCCGACGCCCGGCCTCGACTGGATCGGCGGCGAGGTGGTTCGCATCGAGGCCGGCGCGCTCAAGGTGCCGCATATGGGCTGGAACGATCTCGTGGTCGAGCGCGCGCATCCGGTGCTCGACGGGATCGCCTCGGGCGATCACGCCTATTTCGTCCATTCCTACAAGTATGCGCTGGCGGATCCGGCCGAGTGCCTCGCCCATGTCGATTACGCGAGCCCGGTCACCGCGATCATCGGGCGGGCGAACATGGTCGGCACCCAGTTCCACCCCGAAAAGAGTCAGTCCACGGGCCTGCGGCTGATCGCCAATTTCCTGCGCTGGCGGCCCTGACGGAGACGGCGATGATCCTCTACCCCGCGATCGACCTCAAGGACGGCCAGTGCGTGCGGCTCCTGCATGGCGAGATGGACGCCGCCACCGTTTACGGCGACGACCCCGCCGCGCAGGCGCGCGCCTTCGCGGCCGAGGGCTGCGCATGGCTGCATCTCGTCGATCTCAACGGCGCCTTCGCGGGCCGGCCCGTCAATGCGGACGCCGTCGAGGCAATCCTCGCCGCGGTCGATATCCCCTGCCAGCTCGGCGGCGGCATCCGCGACATGGCCACCATCGAGAGCTGGCTCACGCGCGGTGTGGCGCGGGTGATCCTCGGCACCGTGGCGGTGGAGGACCCGCAGCTCGTGCATGACGCGGCGCGAGAATTCGAGGGGCGCGTGGCGGTGGGCCTCGATGCGCGCGCGGGCAAGGTCGCCACGCGCGGCTGGGCCGAGACGACCGAGATCGACGCCACCGATCTCGCCCGCCGTTTCGAGGATGCCGGCGTCGCCGCCATCATCTACACCGACATCGCCCGCGACGGTGCACTCAAGGGCCCGAACGTGCCCGCGACGGCAGCGCTTGCGCGGGCGGTCTCGGCGCCGGTGATCGCCTCCGGGGGGGTGTCGTCGCTCGATGATCTGATCGCGCTGCGCGACGCGGGGCCGATCGCCGGGGCGATCTCGGGCCGCGCGCTCTATGACGGCAAGCTCGATCTGCGCGCGGCCCTCGCGGCGCTGGCCTAGTCCTCGGCGGCCGCGGCGGTGAGGGTCTCGAGCGCCTCGGCCATGGCTTCGAGGCTGTCATCGACTCCGTCGAGGACATGCCGCTCGGCCATCGCCGCGGGGTCCTCATAGGCCAGCCAGGTATCCCCCGCGCCGTCCTCATAGACCACCACGCGCAGCGGCAGCTCCATCCCCGCCGTCGGGTTGGCCTGCAGCACCGGGGTGCCGATCTCGGGATTGCCGAACATCACCATGGTCATCGGCGCGAGTTCCTCGCCGATGCTTTCGGCGGCGGCGGCGTGATCGACCTCGGCGGCCACGCTCGCGCCCGCCTCCTCGATGGCGGCGGTGAGCTGCTCGACCGTGTCCTCGACGGAATGCGGGCTCGCCACCCGGATATTGTCGTCGAGTTCGATCTCGTCGGCCCCGGCGGGCAGGGCCAGTGCCAGCGCGGCGGCGCTCGTGATCGTGGCGATGCTGCGTTGCATGGGCTGTCTCCTCTCCATGTTGTGGCAGCCCGAGTGCAACACCCCCGCGCCGGGATCGCAACCCTGCGGCCGCGCCATCGGCCTTGAACGCAAGGAGCCGCCGGGGCAGAAGGAGCCGAGTATTGGAGGCCGCATGCTCAAGACCCGGATCATCCCCTGCCTCGACGTGGCCGATGGGCGCGTCGTCAAGGGGGTCAACTTCGTCGATCTCGTCGATGCCGGCGACCCGGTCGAGGCCGCGATCGCCTATGACGCCGCCGGCGCCGACGAGCTGTGCTTTCTCGACATCAATGCCACTTACGAAAACCGCGCCACGATGCATGACGTGGTCCGCCGCACCGCCGCGCATTGCTTCATGCCGCTCACGGTGGGCGGCGGGGTGCGCACGCCGGAGGATGTGCGCGCGCTCCTGCTCGCGGGGGCCGACAAGGTGAGCTTCAACTCCGCCGCCGTAGCCGATCCGGACGTGGTCGCGCGCGCGGCGGACCGCTTCGGCAGCCAGTGCATCGTGGTGGCGGTGGACGCCAAGGCCGTCGCCCCCGGCCGCTGGGAGATCTTCACCCATGGCGGCCGGCGCGAGACCGGCATCGATGCGGTCGAATTCGCGACCCTCGCCGCCGCCAAGGGCGCGGGCGAGATCCTTCTGACCAGCATGGACCGCGACGGCACGCGCTCGGGCTTCGATATCGAGCTCACGCGCGCCATCGCTGACGCCGTGCCCGTGCCCGTGATCGCTTCGGGCGGGGTGGGTACGCTCGCGCATCTTGCGCAAGGGGTCCGCGAGGGTCACGCGAGCGCCGTTCTCGCCGCCTCGATCTTTCATTTCGGCGAATTCTCCATCGCCGAGGCCAAGGCCCACATGGCCGCCGCCGGCATCGCGGTGCGCGCGGCATGAGCGCGCTTGAGCGTCTCGCCGCCACCATCGCCGCGCGCCGCGGCGCCGATCCCGACGGCTCCTACACCGCGGCGCTGCTCGCCAAGGGCCCCGAGAAATGCGCCGAGAAGTTCGGCGAGGAGGCCGTCGAGGCCGTGATCGAGGCGGTGCGCGGCGACCGCGCACGGCTCACGGCGGAGGCCGCCGATGTGCTCTATCACCTGATGGTGATGCTGGCCGCGCGGGACGTCACGCTCGAGGAGGTGCTGGCCGAACTCGCCCGCCGCGAGGGCACCTCCGGCCATGACGAGAAGGCGGCGCGTTAGTCTTTCGCGTCGTCGAGCGCATGGGCCCGCAGCACCCGCAGCGGCACCACGTCGAGCGTGGCGCGATGCGTCGCCGCCAGGTAAACCTGCGGCGCCGCGCCCTCGTCATGCGCCTGCAGGAACCGCGCCGCGCACAGGCACCAGCGATCCCCCGGCTTGAGCCCGGCAAAGCGAAATTCCGGCCGCGGCGTCGAGAGATCGTTGCCCAGATACTTCGACAGGGCGAGAAACTCCTCGGTCATCACCGCGCAGACGGTGTGACGCCCGCGATCCTCCGGCCCGGTGTCGCAGCACCCGTTGCGAAAGAACCCCGTGAGCGGATCGCGGGAGCATTCCTCCAGCGGCTCGCCGAGCACATTCACCGACTCGTCCTTCATGCGGCCTCTCCTTGCGCCTTTGCGCGTCACCTAACGCCGATGCGCCGTTCTGC
>PUKW01000306.1 GCA_003550665.1 Paracoccaceae bacterium
CGCGCGAGGACCGCATCGCGTCTCTGTTCTTCTTCGTGCATTTCATGCAGGAGCGCCCGCGCCAGGCGCGACGCGTGCGGCTGATGAAGGAAATCCTCGCCGCGCTCGAGCGTGAGCTGGGTTAGCGCCCTTGCCCGGCGCAACATGACGTATTATTGACGCTCGCTGGTCGCTGATGTGGCGGTCCCATTGCAACGGCGCATGGCAATACAGGGCGCATGAATCGTTCCAGATCTCTCAGCTTTCTGGAGATGAGCCGCTTCAACGAGCATATGCGCAAGCGCGCTCGTGCGCCGATACCGTGGCTTCTGGGCATGACATGGTCGCAGGCGCGTGCATCGGCCCGCGCCTTTGATCATCCCCACCCCGCCGCTGCCATCGACGCCTATGAGCGCGGCGAGATCGCGAATTACTCGGATCTCAAGATAATCACCACCGCCATCGCGCTCACTGGCGATCACCGCCGCTTCGAGGGCAGCGTCCTCATGTTCGACCCCGCGATCACCTACCCGCCCGGAAACCGGCGCAGGCGCTTCGCCGGGGCGGGGATCGGTGCGGGCTCACTTAACGTTTTCCGCACGCTCACGCGGGATGGCGAAAGCCTCTTCGAGAAGACCTATCAGCGCGAAGACGCCTGCTTTCGGCACATGTCCTTCATCCATGAGAACGTGTTGCCGCGGCTCGAGGGCGCGAAATTTCCCGCGCTGCGCGAGATCGCGGCGGGGGACCGGCTCGCCGTGACGTATTTCGAGCAAGTTCCCTATAAGCGGCCAGCGCAGTACGACATCGAGGCGGCGGCGCGGCTCGTGCATACCCTGGCCGCACACGATTTCTCCGATCTCACGGTCCCGGATTTCGCGCTCGATTTCCGCCGTCGCGGCGTCAACCACGGGCGCCACCTGATCTCTCGCAAGCTCGATCGCAACGACCCGGCGCGCGCAGCGCGCATCCTGGCTGATCTGGAGCACTGGGACGCGATCATCGCGGAGTATCCGCGTGTGCTCACCCATGCCGATCTAAACCAATCCAACATCTCCACCGACGGGCATGTGATAGATTGGGACACGGCGGGCTTTTTCCCCTACGGCTACGATGCCGCCTATGCGGCGCATTTTTCCGGCACACCGCTCGATGATCTCGACGCGCTCAACGCGTTCTATCGGCAGTATTTCGAACGTCCCGACGCGCCGCGCGAGGACTGGCTCGCCTTCCTGTTCTTCTTCATGCATTTCATGCATATCGGGCGCCGGCCGCGACGCAACGGCAAGCTGTTTCGTGCCGCACGAGGGACGCTGAAAAGGGCGTTCGGTCCGGCTCCGGAGGCCCTGAGGGCTGCGAGCGCAGGGCGTTCGGCGCCGTAGACCACGCGCAGCTGTGCGACATGCTCAATCATCGATCTCAGCGCAGCGGCCGCGTGCCAGTACTGCGCCGGACGATCTCCCTGGCGAGGTTCGCCTCAATGCGGGCGTCAAATCGGTCGCGTCGCCTGCGAGAAACACCATCTGCGGGCAGTTGCCGAGCTCCTGCGCGCCGCCCAGATCGCTGATCAGAAGGGGGATGTGGCGCTCTGGAGCGGGAGTTGGGGTGAGGCAGCGCGATTGCCGCCGCCGGCAAAGCGGACTATTCCGCGCGCAGCCAGAAGAGGACCACCCGATGCAACGCCGCAGGAGCAGCTCCGAACGGATAGACTCCCCGACCCTCAAGCACCTGTGCGCACAGATCGTCGAGACACCGCCGGGACGGCTGCACAGGCTGTTCGCCGGGGCGCAGCCGTCATGGACGCTGATCCGCTGGCGCGCGCTGCGCATCGGTGACCGCCGCATCAGGCGCGCACTCGGGGCGCATCAGTGCGGCCGCATCGAGAGCTTCCACGATCTCAAGATCGTCACCGCGCTTCTGGCTCTGATCGAGGATCATGACCGCTTCGAGGCCTGCCTGCGCTGTCACGATGCCGCCCTCACCCATCCGGATGCAAACTGGCGGCGCCGGTTTCACGGCACCGGGGTCGGGTCGGAGTCGCTCAATGTCTATCGCCTGCTCGAGGGGCCAGACGGGCACAGCTTCGAAAAGACCTACCGGCGCGATGCCGAAGGGTTTCGCATCATGGCCTTCATCCACGAGGCGGTGCTGCCGCGCGTTGAGGGGGTCGGCTATCCGGCATTGCGCGACCTGCGCCACGGCAACCGGCTGGCACTGGCCTATTTCGACGCCATCGAGGTCGCGCCGCCCGCCACCTTCGATGTCGAGGCCGCCGCGCAGGCAGTGCGGGCGCTGACGCAAACCGATCTCGGCGGTCTCGATGCGCCGCCGGAGGTGACGGAATTTGCGCGCGGCAATTTCCGCCGCTACCGTGCCGCGTTGCAGGAGCGCATTCGCGGCGCGTATCCGGGCCAGGCGGATGCGGCCCTGCAACGGCTGCAGAACTGCGAGGACGAGGTCCGGCAGTATCCGATCGTGCTGTGCCACGGCGATCTCAACCGGCACAATTTCTCCGGCTACGGCCATATCCTGGACTGGGATCTGGCCGGGTTCTTCCCCTATGGCTACGATCCGGCCTATATCGCGGCGCTGGCCCGGCCCTTCAAGCGACTGTCGGTGCTGGAAGAGTTCTACAGCGCCCATTTCCGGCGCGGCAATACAGATACGCAGGACGCGCGCGCCTTCCATTTCTTCTTCCTGCATTTCATGCAGAAATATCCCCGCCAGAAGCGCAATGACCGGCTGTTTCACCAGCTTGTGAGGCGGCTCAATCTCGTGCCGGCAAGGCGTAGACCGCGCGCAGCCGGGCGACATGATCGGCCATCGACATCGGCGCCATCGCGGCGCTCCAGTAATCCTGCGGGCTGATCTCCCCGGCGAGGATCGCCTCGATGCGCGCGGCGAAATCGGCCGCGTCGCCGGCGCGAAACACCATCGCCGGGTAGTTGCC
>PUKW01000007.1 GCA_003550665.1 Paracoccaceae bacterium
ACCAGCGTCAGGGGTTCGTCGAGAAAGCCGATCGGGCCCTGTTCGCTCAGCCGGATGAAGAAATCCCAGTCCTCGTTGTTGCGCAGCCGCGTATCGAAGCCGCCCGCCGCCTCGAAGGCCGTCCGCCGGATCAGCGCGGTCTGCGGGCCGATGATGTTGCCGCACAGCAGCCGCGCACGCATGTCGCCGCTTGTGACCGAATCGAGCGGATCGGGCACGCACAGGACCCGGCGCGGGCCGTAGCGCAGCCGCTCGGGGCGCGCATCGCCATGCCGCTCGCGACCATAGTCGATCTTGGTGCAGAACCCCGCGACATACGTGTCCGGCAATGCGGCCAGCAACGCCGCCTGCCGCGCGAGCTTGCCGCCCATCCAGTCATCATCGCTGTCCTGAAAGGCGATCAGGTCGCCTTGCGCCGCGGCGACGCCGGTGTTGCGTGCCGCCCCGGCGCCGCGGTTGCGCTCATGGCGGATCAGCCGGATCCGCGGGTCCCTGCGCGCCGCGACCAGCGCGGCGGTGCCATCGGTGGAGGCGTCGTCCACCACGATCACCTCGAGCGGCGCCAGCGTCTGCGCGAACACCCCGTCGAGCGCGCGGCCGAGCGTGTCGGCGCGGTTATGGGTGGGGATGATGACGCTGATCGAGGGATCCGCGCTCATGCACCCTCACACCCGCGCCGTGCCCGCACTGCATGACCGCGCGCGGCACGGATCGGCAGGGTCTGGCGAAGCAGAATCATCGGGGCCACGGGATCGGGACAGGCGCCGCGCCCCACGGCGCACCGTTCGGCGCCCGCGAGTGCTAGAACACGCCGGGCCGTGGAAGAGTCGCTGGTCAGGAATGGATTCATCGCAATGACACCCGCACCGTCGGCTGCCGATCGTGAAACGCGATCCTGTCGTGATGTTTCCACCGGCGGGTCCCCCTCTTGCCAGAACATCCGCCGCGGCACCATCGGCGCGGATGGGTTGGATAATCGTTAAGGCGTTCGTGCAACACTGTGCCACGATATGCACATGGTGTGGCGAAGTTCGGCGTGCAGCGGCCTGCGCTTGACATGGCGCTGCCGCGGGCGGATGGCTCGGTCATACTGCGCGGATATCCTGCTGGTGATCGTTCGATGCGTGATGACGAATTGATTTCGGTGATCGTCCCCGCCCATAACGCCGCGCGCACGCTTGGCGATACACTCGACAGCATCCGCCGGCAGACCCACCGCGCGCTCGAGGTGATCGTCGTCGATGACGGCTCGCGCGACCGCACCGCCGACGTCGCCGCGGCCCATGCCTCCGAAGACGACCGGATCCGGCTGATCCGGCAGGAAAACGGCGGTGTCGCCCGGGCCCGCAACGCCGGTGCCGCCGCGAGCCGCGCCGAGTACATCGCGCCGGTGGACGCCGACGATCTGTGGCATCCCGACAAGATCGCGCGCCAGCTCGCCGCGCTGCGCGCCGCCGGCCCGCAGGCGGGCTACGCCTATACCTGGTTTCGCCGCATCGATATCGGCGGGCGGGTCATTCGCGCCTCGGGGCACCGCATCGAGGGGGCAGTGTTCCTGCGCTCGATCCTGTTCAATTTTGTCGGCAATGGCAGCTCCCTGCTGCTGCGGCGGGCGGCCTTCGACTCGGTCGGCGGTTACGATCCGGCCCTGCATGATGCCGGGTTGCAGGGCTGCGAGGATTACCTGATGCAGATGCTGATCGCGCGGCACTGGCGCGTGGTCTGCGTGCCCGAATACCTCACCGGCTATCGGGCGCTGGAGGGGGCGATGTCGGGTGATGCCCTGCGGATGGCCCGCTCGAAATGTGCCGCCTTCGATACCGTCGCGCGGCGGGTGCCCGATGCCCCGGCGCCGGTCCTCGATGCTGCGCGCGCGCTGACGCGCGCGCAGATCGCGGTGCGGCTCGGGCTGCGAATGCGGCGCGGGGCGGTGACCCAGCTGCGCGCCGCGCTTGCCGCCGATGCGCGCACGGCCGCGGGGATCCTGGTGCGCGAGGCCTGGCGCGACGGGTGCGACATCCTCGCCCGCCACCTCGCGCGCATCGCACCGCGCCCGGCCCGGTACCGGCCCCATTTCCTCGAGATCGCCCCCGACCGGCAGCCCAACCCCCCCGATTCGCCGCCGCTGGCCGGGCGCATCGGCGCGCTCGCGGAGCAGGAAGAGGCGTTCTTCGTGCCCGCCGCCGCGCCGCCGGAGCATCTTCACGCCGCCGCAAGGCGGTCCGTCTGACCGTTCCGGAAAGGACCCAATGCCCCCATCGACGCTCCCACCGGATCGCGGCACCGTTCTCGTCACGGGCGGCGCCGGCTATATCGGCAGCCATGCCTGCAAGGCGCTGGCCGCGGCGGGCTATACGCCCGTCACCTACGACAATCTCTCCATCGGCAATCGCTGGGCGGTGAAATGGGGGCCGCTGGAGCGCGGCGACATCCTCGACGCGGCACGGCTGCACGAGGTGTTCAAGGCGCACCGCCCGGTGGGGGTGCTGCATTTCGCGGCCCTCGCGCTGGTGGGCGAATCGATGACGCTGCCGGGGCTCTATTACCGCGCCAATGTCACCGGCGCGCTCAACCTGATCGAGGCGTGCCGCATCCATGACGTGGAGGCCTTCGTGTTCTCCTCGACCTGCGCGATCTACGGCACGCCCGCGACCATGCCGATCGGCGAGGACAGCCCGGCGCAGCCCATCAACCCCTACGGCGCCTCCAAGCTCATGGTCGAGCGCATCCTCGACGATTACGCCATGGCGCACGGGCTGCGCCATGTGGCGCTGCGCTATTTCAACGCCGCCGGCGCCGATCCGGACGGCGAGATCGGCGAGGCGCGCGACGTGGAGACGCATCTCGTGCCGCTGGCGCTGGAGGCGCTGATGGGGCGGCATCCGGCGCTGCAGGTGCTGGGCACCGACTACCCCACCCGCGACGGC
>PUKW01000226.1 GCA_003550665.1 Paracoccaceae bacterium
CTCGTCGTGGTCCCGGTGGATGGCGTCGAGCTCGCCGAGGCCGAGGCCGAGATGGAGCGTGTGGTCGGCGAATTTCTCGAGGACGGGGTCGATGCCGAGCAGCTCGAGCGCGTCAAGACGCGGCTGCGCGCCGACGAGATCTACGGGATGGACAGCGCCCAGAACCGCGCGCGGCAATACGGCGTCGGGCTCAGCGTCGGGCTCGGCGTGTCGGATGTGCGCGACTGGCCCGCCGCGCTTCAGGATGTCACCGAAGACGACGTGATGGCCGCGGCGCGCGATCTCTTCGCCCGCCATCACGTTACCGGCTGGCTCATGGATGCCGAGGAAGACCGCCCCGACGCGGCCGACCAGGTCGATTACGGCACGGAGGATGCGGCCGATCATGACGATGTCCACTAGGAGGACCCCGATGCGCCTGCTCGCCCCCGCTTTCGCCGCCGCCTGCCTGTTCGCGCTTCCGCTGCGCGCCGAGGTGCCGCTCGAGGAGCTTACCTCGCCCGAGGGCACGCCGGCCTGGCTTGTCGAGGAGGGTTCGCTGCCCTTCACCGCGATCGAGCTGCGCTTCGAGGGCGGCACGACGCTCGACGCCGACGAGACGCAGGGCGCGATCAACCTGATGGCGCAGCTCATGGATCAGGGCGCGGGCGACATGGATGCGCAGGAATTCGCCACCGCGCGCGAGGATCTCGGCATGCGCCTGAGCGTTGGCGCGTCGCGCGACGAGGTCTCGGTCTCGGCCAGGTTCCTGACCGAGAACCGCGACGAGTCCGTGGAGCTTCTGCGCCCCGCCCTCACCGAGCCGCGCTTCGACGAGGACGCCATCGAGCGCGCGCGCGGGCAGGTGATCTCGAGCATCCGCTCCGACCTGCGCGACCCCGACGAGCTCGCCGGGCGTGCATTCTACGAGGCGGCATTCGGCGATCATCCCTACGGCCGCTCCGGCAAGGGCACCGAGGACAGTGTCGCGGCGCTCGACCGCGATGATATGCTCGAGGCCCATGGCCGCGCCTTCGGCCGCGACCGCGTGCATGTCGGCGCGGCCGGTGACATCGACGCCGAGACGCTCGGCGCGGTGATCGACACGCTGCTCGCCGATCTGCCGCAGACGGGCGCCGAGGATCCCGGCGCCGCGGAGATTGCGCTCGAGGGCGGCGTCGAGGTCGTGGAGTTCGACGGGCCGCAGGCCTCGATCGTCTTCGGACATTCGGGGATTGCGCGCGACGACGACGATTTCATCACCGCCTTCGTGATGAACCAGATCCTCGGCGGCGGGCGCTTCGGCACCCGGCTCATGACCGAGCTGCGCGAGGAGCGCGGGCTGACCTACGGCGTGCATTCGCGGCTGCAGCCGATGCGCCACGGCGCGCTGATGATGGGCTCGCTGTCGACGGATCCTGCCAATGTCGAGCAGGTGATTGCGCTGGTGCGCGAGGAATGGGAGAAGATGGCCGCCGAAGGTCCGACCGATGACGAGCTCGACGCCATCATCACCTATCTGACAGGGTCGTTCCCGTTGCAATTCGACGGCAACGCCGCCATCGCGCGCATCCTCGCCGATTTCCAGATGCAGGGCCTCGACGCCGATTACATCGCCGAGCGCAATGAGCTGGTGTCCGGCGTCACGCCCGAGGATGCGCGCGCGATGGCCGAGCGGATCCTCGACCCAGACGGGCTGTTCTTCGTGGTGGCCGGGCAGCCGACCGAAGATCTCGGCGCCGCGGACTGATCCGGCATCCGCCGCTTGGCAGGCAGGGCGCGCTCATGCTACTGATTGTAGCATGAGCGCGCCCGACCTCAATATAAGCCCCTCCCCGCCGGTTATCCGCCGGCTCGACACGGCGGCGATCAACCGCATCGCCGCCGGCGAGGTCGTCGAGCGCCCGGCGGCCGCGGTCAAGGAGCTTGTCGAGAACGCGCTCGATGCCGGGGCGGGGCGGATCTCGATCGAATATGCCGGGGCGGGCAAGACGCTGATCCGGGTGCGGGACGATGGCTGCGGAATCGCGGCGGATGCGCTGCCTCTGGCGGTGGCGCGGCACGCGACCTCGAAGATCGACGGCTCCGACCTGTTGGCGATCCACAGCTTCGGCTTTCGCGGCGAGGCGCTCGCCTCGCTGGGCGCGGCGGGGCGGCTGACGATCACCTCGCGCGCCGAGGGCACGGCGGCGGTCAGCCTCGCGGTCGAGGACGGGCGCGTGGGCACGGTGCGGCCCGCCGCGCTTGACCGCGGCACCGTGGTCGAATTGCGCGATCTGTTTCACGCGACCCCGGCGCGGCTCAAGTTCCTGCGCAGCGACCGGGCCGAAACCCAGGCGATCGCCGATGTCGTGCGCCGGCTGGCGATGGCCGAGCCGCGTGTCGGCTTTGTGCTGCGCGACGTGAGCGAAGGGTCGGGGCGGCTCGTGTTTCGCGCCGAGCCCGAGACCGGCGACGCCGGCGCGGCGCAGCGCGCGCGCCTCGGGCGGGTTCTGGGGCGCGATTTCATCGACAACGCCCTCGCGATCGACGCCGAGCGCGAGGGGTTGCGGCTGAGCGGGCGTGCCGGGTTGCCGACCTTCTCGCGCGGCTCGGCGGTGGCGCAGCATTTTTTCGTCAATGGCCGGCCGGTGCGCGACCGGATGCTCATCGGGGCGCTGCGCGCGGCCTATACGGATGTGATGGCGCGCGACAGGCACCCGGTCGCCGCGCTGTTCATCGCGTGCGATCCGCAGCGTGTCGATGTAAATGTCCACCCGGCCAAGACCGAGCTGCGTTTTCGCGAGCCCGCGGTGACGCGGGGACTCGTGGTGGCGGGGCTGCGGCACGCGCTCGCCGAGGCGGGGCATCGCACGGCGAGCACGGTCGGCGGCGCGGCGCTCGAGGCGATGCGCCCGGACGGGGCGCCGCGCGCGCCGTTGCGAAGCAATCCGATGCGCCCCGCGCCGCAGGCGATACGGGCCGGCAACGCCGCGCAGGCGCCGGCCGGCTTTGCCGAAGCACCGGGTGCTCGGATCGAGCCGGCGCCGCAGGGGCGCGAGGACGCGCAGGATCATCCCCTCGGCGCGGCGCGCGCGCAGATCCATGGCAACTACATCATCACGCAGACCGCCGAGGGCATGGTGATCGTCGATCAGCACGCCGCGCATGAGCGGCTCGTCTATGAGCGGCTCAAGGCGCAGATGGCGGCGCAGGGGGTGGCGCGGCAGGGGCTGCTGATCCCCGAGATCGTCGAGTTCGAGCCGGGCGAGACGGCGCGGCTCCTGGAGCATGCAAAGACGCTGACACGGCTCGGCCTCGTGGTGGAGCCTTTCGGCCCCGGCGCGGTTGCGGTGCGCGAGACCCCGGCCGCGCTCGGCCCGGTCGATGCGGCGGCGCTGTTGCGCGATGTGGCCGATGAGCTCGCCGAGACGGGCGAAAGCGCCCTTGTCGAGGACCGGCTGCGCGCGGTGCTCTCGAAGATGGCGTGCCACGGCTCGGTGCGGTCGGGACGGCGGCTGCAGGGCGAGGAGATGAATGCGCTGCTGCGCGAGATGGAGCGCACCCCCAATTCGGGCCAGTGCAACCATGGGCGGCCCACCCATGTCACGCTCAGCCTCGCCGATATCGAAAAGCTCTTCGCGCGCCGCTAGAGCAAGTGCGGGCACCGGTTTTGCGCTCTTTGCGCATGCGACGCCCGATGGTTCGAGGGCGTCGGATGGACGCGACGCGCCTAGATGCGGAAGAAGGGCTGCGCGAGGCGCGGCAGGAGCGCGGTGAAGCGCAGCGGCGCGTCAGTCGCGGCGAGGCAGATACAGTCCTCGCCAAGCTCCGCCACCGGGGTGTGCTCGTCGGCTTCGGTCGCGATCTCCACATCGCCGCGGCCGAAGCGCGCCGTCTCGTCGCGAAACGCGCCCTGAAGCACGAGCGTCATCTCGAGCCCGTGATGGCCGTGGTCGGGAACGGCGGCGCCGGCCGGGATATGCAGGAGCCGCGCGCTCGCGCCCGAATCGGTGGGCAGGATCGCCTGGCGCACACCGCCGCCGACCCGGCGCCACTTGACGGCGCCCGGGCCATCGCCGGCGTAGTCGGCGAGCGGGGCGGGAAAGATTCCCGACCGGCGCACCGGCGCCTTGTCCTGCGGGGGCCCGGACTTGATGAGCGCCATCGTCGCGGCGAGGCTGTCGGCGCCGATGGCGGCCGTGTCGCCCTGCGCGAGCACTGCGCCCCCGACGGCATCGAAGCTTTCCATCCGCGCCCGGCACTCGTCGCACATCGAGACATGCGTCGCGACGACGAGGCTGAAGGCCTCCGGCAGGTCTCCGGCCGAGTAGGCCATCAGGACATCATCACTCAGGTGATGGCGGATCGTCATTGTTCACCTCTCGACATTTCATGGCGCAGGCGCTCGAGCGCCAGTCTTATCCGGGACTTGATCGTTCCCAGCGGCAATCCCGTCTCCGCCGCGATCTCGCTGTGTGTCAGGTCCCCGAAATAGGCGCGCTCGATCAGATGTCGCTGTTTTTGTGGCAGTTGCGCGAGTGCGCGGGCGAGAACTTCGGTCTCCTGTTGCATCAGGATCACGGCTTCCTGGTCCGGTTCGGGCTCGGGACCCCAGGGCAGATCCTCGGGTTCGGGGCGGCGCTGGCGGCGCAGCGCGTCGATGCGGCGATTGCGCGCGATGGTGAACACCCATGTCGCGACGCTCGCGCGCGTTGGATCGAACAGCGCCGATTTGTGCCACAGCGTCGCCATGACCTCCTGGGCGCACTCCTCCGCCAGTGTCTCGTCGGCGCCTGCACGCATCAGGAACCCCTTGATCCGCGGGGCGAAGTGGCCGAAGAGTTCCGCGAACGCCGCCGTGTCCGCATCGTCGCGGATGCGTCGCATGTGACCGACCCATTCGCCCTCGGCCCGCTCCGTCTGTGTCGTCATCGCGTGCCTGTCCTGCCACACCGCAACTGCACCATCAGCCATACCATATCGAGGCAGGGCGTCGAGTGCGCCGCGGGGGGCCAGGTGTTCTGTCGCGTTCAACATTGCAAGAGTTACGCGCCACCCGCCCGGGCGGATCACCCGCTGCGACGATTTTTGCGTTGATCCGGTGACGCGCGCGTGTCGTATCCGTTTGAGACATCCGAGAAACGAGGGACGCTCCACATGCCATTCGAAACCCGCTTCGCCGCGCCGCGCCGCGTGGCCATCATTGGTGCGGGCATTTCCGGCCTCGCGGCCGCGCATCTGAGCGCCGGGACCGACAGGGTCACGCTCTTCGAGGCGGCGCCGCGGCTTGGCGGGCATTCGCGCACGGTGATCGCGGGCAAGCGCGGCGATCAGCCGGTCGATACAGGGTTCATCGTGTTCAACCGGGTCAATTACCCGCATTTGAGCGCGCTCTTCGACGATCTCGGCGTGCCGGTCGCGCCGAGCACGATGAGCTTTGGCGCCTCGATCGCGGGGGGGCGGTTCGAATATGCGCTGCACGGCCTCGACGCGCTGTTCGCGCAGCGGCGCAATGCCGCCGATCCGCGTTTCCTGCGGATGCTGCGCGACATCCTTCGGTTCAATGCGCGCGCCGCGGATCATGTCGAAGACGGCATCACGATCGGAGGGCTGCTCGAGCGGCTGGGCACGGGGCCGTGGTTTCGCGATCGGTATCTGCTGCCCTTCTCGGGCGCGATCTGGTCGACGCCGAACATGCGTGTGCTCGATTTTCCCGCCCATGCCATGGTGCGGTTCTTCCAGAACCACGCGCTGATGCAGCTTTCCGGCCAGCACCAGTGGTATACGGTGCACGGCGGTTCGGTGGAGTATGTGCGCCGGCTGGAGGCGCGGCTGCGCGCGCAGGATGTCGAGATCCGCATGGCCGCGCCGATCGCGGCGGTGCGGCGCGGGCCGGACGGGGTCTGGCTGCGCCCGACGGGCGGCGACTGGGAAGGCTTCGACGAGGTGATCTTCGCCACGCATTCGGACGATACGCTGGCCATGCTCGCCGACGCGTCCCCGCGCGAGCGCGCGGCTCTCGGCGCGGTGCGATATCAGCCGAACGAGGCCGTGCTGCACTGCGATCCGATGCTGATGCCGCGCCGGCGCAAGGTCTGGTCGAGCTGGGTCTATACCGAGGACACCGCCGGGGCCGGTGCGGGGATCGGGCTGACCTACTGGATGAATTCGCTGCAGCCGATCCCCGAGGACGATCCGCTCTTCGTCAGCCTCAACAGCACCGACCGCATCCGCGAGGCGCACATCCACGACGTGACGACCTTCCGCCATCCGGTCTATGATCTGGCCGCGCTGCGCGCGCAGGAAGCCATCCGCGCCGGCAATGGCACCAACAGCACCTGGTTCTGCGGCGCCTGGATGCGCGACGGGTTTCACGAGGACGGTTTCGCGAGCGCGGTCGAGGTTAACGAGCGGCGCGCGGCGCGTCGCGAAATGGTCGCGGCGTGACGCATCGTCCCGAACATATCCGCGGGCGCACCTTCCATGGCCGCCGTGGCGCGGTGGACAACCGGTTCAGCTACGGCGTCGATTACATCGTGGTCGACCCGGAGGCCGGAGCGGCGGGGCCGCGGCTGTTCGCGCGCAACCGCGCCAATGTCACCGCGCTGCACGACAGCGATCACGGCGGGGCGCCCGGCGCGGGGCGCGGCGCGGCGTGGCTGCGCGCGGTGCTGGCGGCGCAGGGGCTCGGCGCGGTGGACGGGCAGGTTCTGCTCGTGGCGCAGCCGCGCGTGCTCGGGCATGTGTTCAACCCGGTGAGTTTCTGGCTGTGCCATGACGCGGGCGGGGTGCTGCGCGTGGTCGTGGCGGAGGTGACGAACACCTATGGCGACCGGCATTCCTATCTGTGCCATCACGACGATCTGGCGGCGATCGGGCCGGATGCGTGGCTCGCGGCGCGCAAGCTCATGCATGTGTCGCCGTTTCAGCCTGTCGAAGGCGGCTATCGCTTCCGCTTCGACATCCGGCCCGAGCGGCTCGACATCGTGATCGACTATCGCCACGGCGAAGGCGGCGTCGTCGCCACGCTGAGCGGGACGCGCGCGCCGCTCACGGATCGCGCGATCCTCGGCGCGCTCCTGCGCCGGCCTTTCGGGTCGCGCCGGGTGCTCGGGCTCATTCACTGGCAGGCGCTGCGGCTCTGGGCCAAGAGCGCGCGCTTCATGCGCCGCCCGAAACCGCCCGCCGACGAGGTGAGCCGATGACGACCGCTGCGCTGGCGGCCGCGCCCGCGCGGCGCCTTCCGGGCTATGCGCTTTTCGGGGCGGTGCTCGCGATGGCGGGGCTGCCGATCTATATCCACGCGCCGAAATTCTATGTCGATAACTTCGATGTCGGGCTCGGGCTGCTCGGCTCGGTGCTGTTCGTGCTGCGGCTGGTGGATTTCGTGCAGGACCCTGTGCTGGGCTGGCTTGCGGGCGCGACGGGCACGGCGCGGCGGATGGCGGTCGCGCTCGCGGCGGGGGTGATGGCGCTGGCGATGCTGGGGCTTTTCGCCGTGACGCCGCCGATTGCGCCGGTGGCGTGGTTCGCGCTCACCCTGACCTTCCTGTTCAGCGCCTTCAGCTTCCTGAGCATCACCTTCTACGCGCAGGGCGTGCAGAAGGCCGAGGCGCTCGGCGAGGGCGGACATGTCCGCATCGCGGCCTGGCGCGAAACCGGATCGCTCATCGGGGTGTGTCTTGCCGCGGCGGCACCGGCGGCGCTCGCCGGGCTGACGGACGCGTCCTTTGCGGCCTTCGCACTGCTGTTCGCGGGGCTGGTCGCGGCGGCGGTCTGGGCGATGCAGGGGGAGTGGGCGGCGGTGCCCGTGGCCGCGCCGGGGGCGGCGTTTCGCGCGGTGCTCGGCGATGCGACCGCGCGGCGGTTGCTCCTGATCGCGCTGGTGAACGCCACGCCGGTCGCGGTGACCTCGACGCTGTTTCTGTTTTTCGTCGAAAGCCGGCTTGCCGCGCCGGGCTGGGAGGGGCCGCTTCTGATCCTGTTCTTCCTGTCGGCGGCGGTCTCGGCGCCGGGCTGGGCGCGGCTGGCGCGGCGCTTCGGCGCGCGGCGGGTGCTGCTCGCGGGGATGGTGCTCGCGGTGGTCTCGTTCGGCTTCGCGGCGTTTCTCGGCGCGGGCGATATCGCGGCCTTCGCGGTGATCTGCGTGGCCTCGGGGGCGGCGACGGGGGCGGATCTGACGCTGCTGTCGGCGCTGTTCGCGCGGCGCATGGCCGATATAGCCCCGGAGGGCGGCGCGGGGGTCGGGCTGTGGAGCTTCGTGACCAAGTTCACCCTCGCGGTCGCCGCGGTCGCGGTGCTGCCGCTGCTGCAGGCGTCGGGGTTCTCCGCCGGCGCCGACAACCCCGACCATGCGCTGATGACGCTGTCGCTGCTCTACGCGGCGCTGCCCTGCCTGCTCAAGCTGGTGGCGATCGCGCTCTTGTACTTTACCCCTCTGGATGAGGCCTGACCCATGCCGACACTGCTTGCGCTTCTTCTCGGTGCCGGGGCGCTCATCGCGCTCGTCTGGCTGCGCAGCCGCTATTTCGACTTTCGCGGCCAGAAGCCCGAGCACTACTCCGACACCGAGCCGCGCTTCGATATCCGCGAGGTGTTCAACGGGCCGATCGCCTGCGAGGGGGTGATCTATGGCCCGCTCGGGCGCGTCGTGTCGCGCTTTACCGCCGAGATGCATGGCAGCTGGGACGGCGCGACCGGCACCCTGACGGAGCGGTTTCACTATGACAGCGGCGCGACGCAGGAGCGTGCCTGGACGCTCACCCTCGGCGAGGGCGGCCGCATCCGCGCCGAGGCCGAGGATATCGAGGGCGAGGGCGAGGGCGCGCAGGCCGGCAGCACGGTGAGCCTTCGCTACCGGATCCGCCTGCCGGCGAGCGCGGGCGGGCATGTGCTCGATACGACCGACTGGATGTATCTGGTTGCCGACGGGCGGATCATCAATCGTAGTCAGTTCCGCAAATTCGGGATAAAGGTCGCCGAACTTGTGGCGACGATGAGGAAGACGACTCAATGAGGGATTTCACCGGCAAGCGCTACTGGATCGTCGGGGCGAGCGAAGGGCTGGGCGCGGCGCTCGCGCGTCAGTTCAGCCGCGTCGGGGCCGAGCTCGTGATCACGGCCCGCACCGCCGATCGGCTGCACGCGCTGGCCGCCGAGCTGCCGGGCCGCGCGCAGGTGGTGACGGCCGATGTCCGCGACGCCGCCTCCGTTCGCGACGCCGCGGCCGAGGCCGGGCGGATCGACGGCGTGATCTATTGCGCAGGCGCCTACTGGCCGCAGCGCGCGCAGGACTGGAACCCCGAGCAGGTCGAGACGATGTGCGACGTCAACTTCACCGGCGCGGCGCGGGTGATGGGGGCCGTGATCCCCGGTATGGTTGCGCAGGGAAGCGGGCATGTGATGCTGGTGGGCAGCCTGTCAGCCTATCGGGGGCTGCCCGGCTCGATCGGATACGGCTCCTCCAAGGCGGCGGTGCTGCATCTCGCCGAATCGATGCATGCAGATCTGCGCGACACGGGCGTGGAGGTGCAGGTGGCCAATCCGGGCTTCGTTCGCACCCGGCTGACCGACAAGAACGATTTCACGATGCCGATGCTGATGGAGCCCGAGGACGCCGCGCGCGCGATCTTCGAGCAGATGGCGTCGGGCGGCTTCAAGCGCAGTTTCCCCGCACCCTTCGCGTGGCTCTTTCGGCTCGGCCAGTTCCTGCCCGACGGCCTCTATTTCCGGCTCTTCGCGCGCGGCTGATGCGCGGCCGGAGCGTGAAAGTCTTGCGCGCGGAGTGTCCGCGCGCGACACTTGAGCGCCAACGGGCGGAGGAATCATGCTGGAAATCAGCCCGCGGAAGGTCGTGCATGTGATCTATCAGGCGCGTGAGGGGCCGCCTGCCGATGACGCGCTTGCCGCGTTCATCGAGGGTTTGAATGTCGATGAGAAGGCCAATCTCGTGGCGCTGGCTTGGGTCGGGCGCGAGGCCTTCGACGCCGAGGATTTCGAGGAGGCCGTCGCCACGGCGATGGAGGAGGCGAGCACCCCGACCTCGGAGTATCTCATGGGCATGCCGCACCTGGCCGAGAATCTCGAATACGGGCTCGAGCAGATGGGGATCTCGGTGAGCGACGTCGAAGAGGATTTCCTCTGAGCGGCGCGTCGCGACCTGCAAATGCAAACGGGCCGGGGGCAGCGCCCACCGGCCCGTCGCCACCGCTGGATGCTCTCAGCCCTGGCGGGCCTTGAACCGTCCCTGCGTCTTGTTGATCACATAAACGCGGCCCTTGCGGCGCACGACGCGGCAATCGCGATGGCGCTGCTTGAGCGAGCGGAGCGATTTTCTCACCTTCATCGGCTCTCTCCTGATCGCGGCGCGCATGCGCCTTGAAAAACTGTGCCCCCGGCGGGGGCATCGATGCGGCCCTTGCGGGCCATGGTGGGCGCGACTGGGTTCGAACCAGTGACCCCTACGATGTCAACGTAGTGCTCTACCGCTGAGCTACGCGCCCGTGATATGCCCGTCGGCCCCGTTTTCCGGCACATGGGCCGCAGCACGGTCGCGGCCATGCCGGACGCGCAGCGTATAAATGGAACCCTGCGGCGGTTCAAGGGCTTTTGGTGCTGCGCGAAACCGCGCTATACCTGTCATCACAGGAGTGCGCATGTCCCACGAGCCCTACCGCCTGTTTCTCCCCGCGCAGCGCAGCACCAGCGTGCTGTTCGCATCGCCGCATAGCGGGCGCGATTATCCCGACAGTTTCGTGGCGCGCAGCGTGCTCGATACGCGGGCGCTGCGCTCGTCGGAGGATGCCTTCGTCGACGAGCTCTTCGCCTCGGCGCCAGCGCATGGCGCGGCGCTGCTCGCGGCGCGGTATCCGCGCGCCTATGTAGATCTGAATCGCGATTGCGACGAGCTCGATCCTGCGCTGATCCGGTCGTTGCGCCGCGCGGCGCCGAATCCGCGCATCACCTCGGGGCTGGGCGTGATCCCGCGCGTCGTCGCGGGCGGGCGAGCGATCTATGCCGGGCGGCTGTCGCGCGACGAGGCGGAGGACCGGCTGTCGATGGTCTGGCGGCCCTATCACGCGGCGCTGCGCGCGCTCATCGACGAGACGCGCGCGATGTTCGGCGAGGCGGTGCTGATCGATTGCCACTCGATGCCGCATGAGGCGATCGCGGGCTATGCCGCGCCCGGGCGGCCCTGCCCGGAGGTCGTTCTCGGCGACCGTTTCGGGGCCTCTGCGGGCGGCGCGATCACCGAGCGGGTCGAGGCGGCCTTCTCCGCGGCCGGGCTGCGCGTGGCGCGCAACACGCCCTTCGCGGGGGCCTTCGTCGCGCACCAGTACGGCCGCCCCGCACAGGGCTGCCACGTCATCCAGGTCGAGATCGACCGCGCGCTCTACATGGATGAACGGCGCATCGCCCGCGGCAGCGGCTTCGACGCTTTCCGCGCCGTGATCGAGGGGGTCATGGGCGATCTCGTCGCACTCGGCCGCGCCGCGCCGCTGGCGGCGGAGTGATCAGCGCAGCGCGCGCCCCTTTATGATCGCATCCCGGCCGAATCGCTTCCGAATCGCGTCGCGCGCGGTTTCGGCGCGGGCCCGGCGCGTGGCCTGCGGGTCGAGCAGGTCGCCGGTGCGATCCGCCATCTCGGCGGGCGAGAGATCGCTCAGCCCGACCCCGATCAGCCGCAGCGGTCCGACGCCGCGCGCCTCGCTCAACAGCGCGCGCGCTGCGCCGTAGATCCGCTCCGCGAGGCGCGAGGGTTCGCGCAGGCTGCTGCGCCGGGTGAGCAGCCGGTGATCGGCGCGCTTGAGCTTGAGGGTGACGACGCGCCCGGCGCGGCCCTTCGCCTTGGCGCGGTCGCTGACTTTCTCGGCGAGGCGCCAGACATGGCCGTCGAGGATTTCCGCATCAACGATGTCCTCGGCGAAGGTGGTTTCGTTGGAGATCGACTTGACGGCGGCGTCGGGGCTGACGCGGCGGCGATCCTCGCCGCGCGCGAGCCGGTAGAGCCGCTCACCGGTGCTGCCGAAGCGCGCCGCAAGGTCGCGCCGGTCCCAGCGCAGCAGGTCGTCGATGCTGCGCACCCCCGCCGCGTCGAGCGCGGCGCGTCCCGCCGCCCCGATGCCCGGGATCAGCCCCACCGGCTTGCCGCGCAGCACATCGGCCGCATCGCCGTGCCCGATCACCGCGAAACCGCGCGGCTTGTCCATGTCGGAGGCGAGCTTGGCGAGGAACTTGTTGTGCGACAGCCCCACCGAGGCCGTCACGCCGAGCTCCGCCTCGATCCGGCGCGCAAGCCGCGCGAGCAGATATGCCGGCGCCGCGCCGTGCAACCTTCCGGTGCCCGACAGATCGAGAAACGCCTCATCCAGCGAGAGCGGCTCGACCGCGGGGGTGAGCTCCAGCATCATTGCCTTGATCGCGCGCGAGGTCTCGGCATAGGCGGCGCCGCGCGGGCGCACCACGACGGCCTCGGGGCACAGGCGCAGCGCCTGGAACATCGGCATCGCCGAGCGCACGCCGTGGATGCGCGCGATGTAGCACGCCGCCGACACCACGCCGCGCCGCCCGCCGCCCACGATCACGGGCTTGTCGCGCAGCGCCGGGTCGTCGCGCTTTTCCACCGACGCATAGAAGGCGTCGCAATCGACATGCGCAATGGCAAGGCGGTCGAGCTCGGGATGCGCAAGCAGGCGCGGGCAGCCGCAGGCGGGGCAGCGCCGCGCGGCGTCGGTCTCGGTCAGGCAGTCGCGGCACAGGGCGGACATCGGCCGCATCCTAGCATGACGGCAGCGTCAGGGCATCTGCGCGATGATGGCGCGTGCGGCGGCGGCGGGATCGGCGGCGCGGGTGACGGGGCGGCCCACCACGATGTGATCGGCGCCCGCGCGCAGGGCGGCGGCAGGGGTGGCGATGCGCTTCTGGTCGCCCGCCTCGGCGCCCTCGGGGCGCACGCCCGGCGTGACGATCAGGCGGCCGTCCGCATCGGGCAGCGCGCGCAGCGCCGCGGCCTCGTGCGGCGAGGCGATGAGCCCGTCGGCGCCGGCATCGAGAGCGCGGCGCGCGCGTTCGAGCACGATCTCCTCCATGGAACCCGCGCGGATCAGCGCAGCGTCGAGATCGGCACGATCGAGCGAGGTCAGCACCGTCACGGCGAGGATGCGCGTGGGGGCGCCCGCCACGCCCCTGCGCGCGGCGCGCACGACATGCGGGTCGCCGTGCACGGTCAGGAAATCGAGCTCGAACGCGGCGAGGCCCCGCGTCGCGGCCTCGATCGTGGCGGGGATGTCGAACAACTTGAGATCGAGAAAGACGCGCTTGCCGCGCGCATCCTTGA
>PUKW01000312.1 GCA_003550665.1 Paracoccaceae bacterium
CGCGCACCGTCGCATGCGTTTCGCACAGCCCGTAGGCGCAATAGCCGCCGATCCCGTCGAGCGCGTCGCCCGCGGCGAGATCGGTCTTGGCCGCGGCCACCACATCGACGCGCGGCGCCCCCGCCGGCGCGATCGTCGCATCGCCGAGCAGTGCTGCGCGCGCGATCGTGTTGGGCACCTCGAAATGGCACAGGTGATAGGGCGTGTAGAAACAGTAGAGCGGCCCCTCGCCGAGCTTGTAGAGATCGAGGAAATGGCGCTGGTGGGGATGCGCGATGGTACCGAGCACGAACACCCCGGGCCCCGGCTGCGCGCCGACGACGTAATCCACGATGCCAGGCCCCGATTGCAGCGCCCCGGCATCGAACAGCGCCGCCGCCTCGGTGATCGGTGTGCCCGGCGCCACGGAAAAGCCCTGCATGCCGCGCTGCGCCACGGTCATGCCCGTGGCATTGGCCACGATCGCCTGTTCGAAGCTGATCTTGGTGCCGTCGGCGAAGGAGGTCACCATGGTCGGCTTCTGCCCCCAGCGGCGGGCGAACTCGGCCTGGGTCGCGGGGGTGCGATACGGGTCGTGCAGGCCCTTGATGTTGCCGCACAGCACCGGGGTGACCCCGATCCCCTTCACGAAGCGCCACAGATTCATCTGCACGCCGGGCTGGTCGCCGTCGACATTGGTGTAGACCACCCCGGCGGCGTCGGCGCGGCGCTTGAGCAGCGGGCCCACCGTGCTGTCGAGCTCGGCATTCATCAAGACGACATGCTTGCCGTGATCGATCGCGGCGAGCACCGCGGGCAGCGCCGCCTCGATGGCGCCCGTCACCTCGAGCAGCACATCGACATGCGGCGAGGTCGCCACCAGCATCGCATCGGCGGTCACCGCCGCGCGCCCGCCCTCGATCGCGCGCGCCAGCGCCGCGGCGTCCTCGCAGATCGCGGCGTCCTCGCGGCCGGCCTGTGCATAGGCGTTCACCGCATTGTCCGGGGTGCGGTTGGCGATGGCGACGAGGCGCATCGTCTCGCGATGCACGGTCTCGAGCTGCAGCGCGACGCCGCCGGCCATGAAGCCGGCCCCGATCATCCCGATGCGGATCGCGGGCTTGCCTTCAGCCGCATGCCTTTGCAGGGTGGTATCGACGATATGCATGTATGACATCCTTCATGGCGTTTCGGCGCGGGCGCGGCGCGCCACCGGCATCGGGAGACCCGGCGAATGCGATTCATGGAAACGACGCTCACGGATGCGCGGCTGATCGAGCTCGACAAGCGCGGCGATGCGCGCGGTTTCTTCGCCCGGGTTTTCTGCGAGGCGGAATTCGCCGCAGCCGGGCTCGAGACGCGCTTCGTGCAGGCCAATCATTCGCGCAGCGCGCAGCGCGGCACCCTGCGGGGCATGCATTTCCAGCGCGCGCCGCATCGCGAGACCAAGGTGGTGCGCGTGGTGCGCGGCGCGCTGCTCGATGTCATCATCGACCTGCGCGCCGACTCGCCGAGTTACGGCCGCTGGGAGGCGTTCGAGCTCACCGCCGAGAACGGGCGCATGCTCTATGTGCCGGCGGGGTTCGCGCATGGGTTCCAGACGCTCGCCGACGACACCGAGGTGACCTACCAGGTCTCGGCGGCCTACGCGCCCGACTCGGAGGGGGGCGTGCGCTGGGACGATCCCGCATTCGGCATCGACTGGCCGCTGCCGGTCAGCGTGATCTCCGACAAGGACGCCGCCTGGCCCGATGTCGATCTCGCGGCGGGGGTGCGGATCTGACACCCGTCAGACCCGTGCAGGCGCGCGCCAGTTGAGCTCGGCGTCGATCTGGCCGGTGTCGCGCAGATGCGCGAGCTCGCGCAGCCGGGTGAAGGGGGCGTATTCGAACATCTCCGTCGTAAGCCCGACATGCTCGAAGATGGCGCGCAGCTCCTGCGCGCCGCGCTCGGCCGTCCAGTTGGTGCGAAATTCGGGCATGTGCTCGCGGATCTTGGCAAACGAGACGCGGTAGCTGCGCGTGTCGCCGCCCGAGGAGCCCACGGAAAGCTCACAGCCCGGAAAGGTCCGCGCCACGATCTCGGCGATCTCGCGGATGCGGTAATTCTCGCTGTCGGCGCCCACATTGAAGGCCTCGCCGGCGACGGCGTCGCGATCGGCGGTGAGCGCGCAGAGCATCGCCTGGCAGATGTCGTCGATATGCACGATGGGCCGCCAGGGCGCGCCGTCCGAGGTCATGCGGATCTCGCCGATGGTGTGCGCGAAGCCGCACAGATTGTTGAGCACGAGGTCGAAACGCTGGCGCGGCGAGGCGCCGTAGGCGGTGGCGTTGCGCATGAAGACGGGGGCGAAGGTCTCGTCCTGCAGCTCGCGCAGCCCCTCCTCGACGAGGATCTTGCAGCGCGCATAGGCGGTCTGCGGGGCGAGCTCGGAGGTCTCGGTGCGCATCTCGTCGCCGCCGGCGCCGTAGGTCGAGCACGACGAGGCCTGGATGAAGCGCTTCACCCCGGCCTCGCGCGCCATGCGCCCGAGCCCGACCGAGCCCTCGTGGTTGATCGCCATGGTCAGGCCGGGGTCGTTCTCGCCGATGGGGTCGTTCGACAGCTCGGCGAGATGGATGACGGCATCGAAGCCGCGCAGATCCTCCACGGTGATCGCGCGCTGATCCTTCGTCAGGATCATCGGGCGCGCGCGCCCGTCATTGTAGAGCCAGCCGCGGCGATAAAAGCCGGTGTCGAGCCCCACCACCTCGTGGCCCGCCTCGATGAGCTTGGGGCCCATGACCGCGCCGATGTAACCGTCGGCCCCGGTGAGGAATAGCTGCATCAATGTCGCTTTCAGCCGATGACAGCAATGCGCGCGGCCGGGCGCTCCCAGATCTTCCAGGGCGGGTCGCCGGCGTCCCACATCTTCTGCAGAACCTGCTTGTCGCGC